>JAYUQJ010000311.1:0-10148 GCA_043756825.1 Betaproteobacteria bacterium
GGCGAAGCCGTGGATGTCTGGGTCGGCAACTATGTGCTGATGAGCTACGGCGACGGTGCGGTGATGGGGGTGCCGGCGCATGACGAGCGCGACTTTGAGTTTGCAAACAAGTTTGGTATTCCCATCAAGCAAGTCTTCGAACGCACAGTCGTTTACACGCCTGCACTCAGGTTGCAGTTTCCGCGGGCCGACTACGAGGCGTACTACTTCGATTCCAAGATTTGGAAGGTGTGGTACGCGTCCAAAAACGAAAACGAAGTACTCGTCGTGAACTCCGGCCTGTATGACGGCATGTCTCACAAAGAAGCGGTCAATGCCATTGCCGCCGAACTTGCAGGACTTGGCCTGGGCGAGAAAAAGACCACCTGGCGCCTGCGCGACTGGGGCGTCAGCCGCCAGCGCTACTGGGGCACGCCGATCCCGATCATCCATTGTGACGAACACGGCGCCGTGCCGGTGCCCGACGCCGACCTGCCGGTGATGCTGCCCGAAGAGTGCGTGCCCGACGGCAGCGGCAGCCCGCTGACCAGGCATGCCGGCTTCCTGAAGGCCGCCTGCCCGGTCTGCGGCCAAGCGGCGCGGCGCGAGACCGACACGATGGACACCTTTGTCGATTCGTCCTGGTACTTCATGCGCTATTGCGACCCGGCCAACACCGGGCAGATGGTGGCCGAGGGCACCCGCTACTGGATGGGCAATGGCGGCATGGACCAGTACATCGGTGGCATCGAGCATGCCATCCTGCACCTGCTGTACGCCCGTTTCTGGACCAAGGTGATGCGCGACCTGGGCCTGGTCAGCGCGAGCGAGCCCTTCAAGCGCCTGCTCACCCAGGGCATGGTGCTCAATCACATCTACAGCCGGCGCGGCGCCACCGGTGGCGTCGAGTACTTCTGGCCGCACGAGGTGGACGACATCCACGACCCGGTCACCGGCAAGGTCAGCGGTGCCCGGCTCAAGGCCGATGGCTCGCTGGTCAGCTACGAGGGCGTGGGCACGATGTCCAAGTCCAAGAACAACGGCGTCGACCCGCAGGCGCTGATCGACAAATACGGCGCCGACACCGCCCGGCTGTTCGTGATGTTCGCCAGCCCGCCCGAGCAGACGCTGGAATGGAACGATGCCGGCGTCGAGGGCGCGCACCGCTTTCTCAAGCGGGTCTGGGCCTTCGGCGCGCGCCAGGCCGACGCCGTGCGATCAGCCGGACCGGTGCCCGGCGATTTGCGCGCCGACGCCCGGGCCTTGAGGCGCGTTGTCTACCAGGTGCTGCGCCAGGTCAGCCACGACTATGAGCGCCTGCAGTACAACACCGTGGTGTCGGGTTGCATGAAGCTGCTCAACGCGCTGGACGCCTTCCGGCCCGACGGCAGCGCGGGCGATGCCGCCGTGGTGGCCGAGGGCCTGTCGGTGCTGCTGCGTGCGCTCTACCCGGTCTGCCCGCACATCGGCCACGCCCTGTGGTCGGCGCTGGGCTATGCCCAGGCCCAGGGCGACCTGCTGGACGCGCCCTGGCCGGCCGTGGTGGAGGCTGCGCTGGTGCAGGACGAGATCGAACTGGTGCTGCAGATCGGCGGCAAGACCCGGGGTGTGGTGCGCGTGGCGGCGGCAGCCGACAAGGCGGCCATCGAGGCTGCCGCGCTGGCCGCGCCCGAGTGCGCCAGGTTCGGCGAGGGCCGACCGGTCAAGAAGGTGGTGGTGGTGCCGGGCCGGCTGGTCAATGTGGTGGTCTGAGGCGCGCCCTGCCGGTGCCGGGCGCCGGCGCTGGCTGGGCCAGGCGCTGGCCTGGGGCGCGACGCCCGCCCTCGGCGCGCTGGGTGGCTGCGGCTTTGCGCTGCGCCAGACCCCGCCCTTGCCCTTCGGCCGCATCGCCTTGGTCGGCCTGGCCGAGCGCTCACCGCTGGGCGCCGAGTTGCGTGAGCAGCTGGCCCGGACGGTGCAGGTGCTGGCCCAGCCCGACCCCGCGGCTGTGCTGCTGCAGGTGCTGGCGGACCGGCGCGAGCGCCGTGTGGTGGCGTCCACCGCTGCGGGCCAGGTGCGTGAATTGCAGTTGCGCACGCGCTTCGAATTTCGCTTGCTGGCCCCGGGCGGACGCGAACTGATCCCGGCCACCGAACTGGTGCTGTCGCGCGACATGAGCTACAGCGAATCGTTTGCCCTGGCCAAGGCCCAGGAGGAGGTCGACCTGTACGGCGCGATGCAGTCCGACATCGTGCAGCAGGTGCTGCGCCGGCTGGCCAGGGCAGAGGTCGACCCGCCGGCCCGGCCCCCCACCGGTGCGGCCGCGACCGGCGCGCCGCAACGCTGATCGCGCGGTACCAGGCCATGCAACTCCGCTTTGAGCAACTCGGCGCCCACCTGGCGCGCGGCCTGCAAGGCCTGTACACCATCTACGGCGACGAACCGCTGCTGGCCCAGGAGGCCGGTGACGCGGTGCGTGCCGCCGCCCGGGCGGCCGGCTTCACCGAGCGCAAGGTGTTTGCGGTCAGCGGCGGGCATTTCGACTGGTCGGGGCTGCTGGGCGCGTCGCAGGCCATGAGCCTGTTTGCCGACCGCCAGTTGATCGAGATCCGCATTCCCAGCGGCAAGCCGGGCAAGGACGGGTCCGAGGCCCTGCAGCGCTATTGCCAGCAGCTCAATGACGATGTGCTCACCCTGGTGCACCTGCCCAAGCTCGACCGCCAGCAGATGCAGGGCGCCTGGTTCAATGCCCTGGACAGTGCCGGTGTGGTGCTGCGGGTCGATCCGGTGGAACGCCGCGCGCTGCCGGCCTGGATCGCCCAGCGCCTGGCCGCCCAGGGCCAGCGCGTGGCCGAGGGCGAGGCCGGCCAGCAGACCCTGGCCTTCTTTGCCGACCGGGTGGAGGGCAATCTGCTGGCGGCGCACCAGGAGCTGCAGAAGCTGGGCCTGTTGTTTGCGCCGGGTGAGCTGAGCTTTGACCAGGTCGAGGCTGCGGTGCTGAATGTGGCGCGCTACGACGTGTTCAAGCTGGGCGAGGCGGTGCTGGCGGGCCAGACCGGCCGTGTGCTGCGCATGCTCGACGGCCTGCGCGCCGAAGGCGAGGCCGCCGTGCTGGTGCATTGGACCCTGGCCGAGGACATCCGCGGCCTGAAACGGGTGAAGGACGCCATGGCCCAGGGCAAACCGCTGCCGGTGGCGCTGCGCGAGGCGCGTGCCTGGGGCCAGAAAGAACGCCTGTTCGAGCGCGTGCTGCCGCTGCTGACCGAACCCCAGCTGGCCCGCCTGGTCGAGGCCGCCAGCCTGTGCGACGGCATCGTCAAGGGCCTGAAGCACCCGCTCTGGCCCATCGATCCCTGGCAGGCCCTGACCCGGCTGGCGCTGATGACCGTGCAGGCCGTGGCCGGCCCACCGCCGCGCGCCAAGCCACCGGGCGCGCGCGGCACGCCGCGCGTCGCGCTGGGCGACTAGCGGCGTGGCCGGCTTTCAGTAGCCGGCAGTACGCATCACCTGGTGCGAGAGCGCACGGCCGCTGGCCAGCGCCTCGACATTGCGGGCCACCACCGCCGCTGCGCTGCGCGCATCGGTCAACGCGGCGGCATGGGGCAGCAGCGTCACCTGGGGGTGCTGCCAGAAGGCATGGCCCGGCGGCAGTGGCTCGGTGTGGAACACATCCAGCACCGCATGGCCGATCTGGCCGCTGGCCAGCGCGGCCAGCAGGTCGGCCTCCACCACGTGGGCGCCGCGCGCCAGGTTGACCAGGGCCGCGCCCGGCGCCATCCGCGCCAGCCAGGCAGCGTCGATCAGGCCGCGTGTCGCGGGCGTCAGGGGCAACAGGTTGATCACCGTCCGGGCGCAGGCACGCGCCCGGTCCAGGGCTGCTTCACCCTGCACGACCTCGACCCCCGGCGCGCCGAGGGCCGCCTGGCCGGTTGCGGCGCGCCGCCAGGCCTGCACCGGGTAGCCCAGCTGGGACAGCCGGCCGGCCACGGCGCGGCCCATTTCACCGTGGCCCAGCACCAGCACCGGCCAGGCTTCGGCGCGGGTCTGGGGCTGTTGCAGCCAGTGGCCCTGGGCCTGCTGGCGCGCATAGATGAAGTAGCCCCGGTGCAGCGCCAGCACGGCCCACAGTGCGGTTTCGGCCATTGCCGCGTTCATCCAAGGGTCGACCATCCGCGCCAGCGGCACCTGGGCCGGCAGCGTGGCATCGGCCAGCAGGCGGTCGACGCCGGCCCACAGCGACTGGATCAGGCGCAGGCCCGGCAAGCCGGCCAGGCTGCCGGGCGCTGGGTTGGCGACGATCGCCACCTCGATGGCGGCCGGGTCGGGCGCATCCTCACGCCGCAGCCAGAGGCGGTGGCCCGGCAGCGCGGCGTGCAAGGCCTGGACCCAATCGGCCTGCTCGGCCGCATCGAAATCGCCGCTCAGCAACAGCTGCATCGTCAGGCCGCGCCCGCGTCGGCGGTCTCGGCCAGGCGGTCGATCAGGCCCTGCAGCGCGCACGCCACCGTGGCCAGGCGCACGGCGGCGCGGTCACCCTCAAAGCGCTGGTGCTGGGTCAGGCTGCAGATCTGGCCGCCGCGGTCATGCCAGGCCCAGGCCAGCCAGACCGTGCCCACCGGCTTGGTGGCGCTGCCCCCGCCGGGTCCGGCGATGCCGGTGACGGCCACCGTCAGGTTGGCGGCGGAGCGGCGCAGTGCGCCTTCGGCCATGGCCCGGGCGACCGCCTGGCTGACCGCGCCCTGGTCGACGATCAGGCTGGCCTCGACCCCCAGCAGATCGGATTTGGCCGCATCGCTGTAGGTGACGAAGCCGCGTTCGAACCAGTCGCTGGACCCGGCCAGATCGGTGCAGTAGCCGGCAATGCGGCCGCCGGTGCAGCTCTCGGCGCTGGCCATGCGCCAGCCCCGGGCGCGCAGGCCGTCGGCCAGCAGCGCGACCTCGGCCAGCACCAGGTCGGTCATCAAGGCGGTGGGGGTCATGCGAGAGTCCTTTGCCAGACAGCGATCACCAGCAGGGTGCAGCCTGCGGCCACCAGATCGTCGAAAAGAATGCCAAAGCCCTGGCGCCAGCCGATGGCCTGGCCGGGCCGCAGCTTGAAGTGCCGATCGGCCCAGCCTACCGGGCCGGGCTTGGCGGCATCGAAGTAACGGAACAAACCAAAGGCCAGCGCTTGGGTCAGCAGGCCGGCGGGGGTCAGCAGCCACAGGATCAGCCAGAAGGCCAGCACCTCGTCCCAGACGATGGCGCCCGGGTCGGCCTGGCCCAGGCGCTGGGCGCAGCGGGTGCAGGCCCACTGGCCGGCCACCAGCGCCAGCGCCAGCACGGCGGCCCAGCCCGGATCGCCCCAATGGCCGCGCACCCAGGGGTCGAGCACCAGGAAAGACGCCCAAGCCCACAGGGTACCCACGGTGCCGGGCGCCACCGGCGACAGACCGCTGCCGAAACCCAGCGCGATCCAGTGCGCCAGGTGGCCGCGCATGAAGCGCGCATTGGCGCGTTGCACGGCCGGGCCGGCCGCGTCGCCAACCCAGGGCGAGCCGCCACCCGCCGGGCTCAAGCCTCCTCCGCCTTGAAATGGTCGAAGCCATGCAGCGCCAGGGCCTGGGGCCGGCCTTGCGCGTCGAGCAGGCGCAGCCCGGCCTGCGCCTCGATGCGGCCGATGCAGGTGACTGCCACGCCGGCGTCGGCCGCCGCCGCCTGCACCCGGGCCTGGTCCGCCGCAGCGGCGGTGAACAGCAGCTCGTAGTCGTCGCCACCGGCCAGCGCGCATTGCTGGCGCAAGGACGGCGGCTGGGCCGCCAGCAACGGGCTGAGCGGCAGGCGCGGCAGATCGATGCTGGCGCCCACGCCCGAGCGGGCCAGCACATGCCCCAGGTCGCCCACCAGGCCGTCGCTGAGGTCGATCGCGGCACTGGCCAGGCCGCGCAAGGCCAGGCCCAGTGCCACCCGCGGCGCGGGCTGTTCCATGGCCCGGCGCGCCTGCTCGAAGCCGGCCGCGTCCAGGCGGCAATGGCCGCGAAAGACCTCCAGGGCCAGGCGCGCGTCACCGATGCCGCCACCCACCGGGTGACTGACCCAGAGCGCGTCGCCGGCCCGCGCGCCATCGCGGCGCAGGGCCTGGCCAGGCGGTACTTCGCCGATCACGGTGATGCACAGGTTCAGGGGCCCGGCGGTGGTGTCACCCCCGACCAGGGCGATGCCGTGGGCGTCGGCCAGCGCAAACAGGCCGCGCGCGAAACCGGCCAGAAAGGCTTCGTCGGGCCGCGGCAGGGCCAGCGCCAGGGTGAAGGCCAGGGGCCGGGCCCCGCAGGCGGCCAGGTCGCTGAGGTTGACCGCCAGCGCCTTGTGGCCCAGGCGTTCAGGCTGCACGGTGGGCAGGAAATGCCGGCCTTCGACCAGCATGTCGGTCGACACCGCCCACTGCATGCCAGGGCCAGGCTGCAGCAGCGCACAGTCATCGCCGATGCCCAACACCGTGGTCTGCGCCCGGCCTGCAGGCAAGGGCCGATGAAAGTACTTCTGGATCAGATCGAACTCGCCGAGCGCCATGGTTGCGAATTGTGGCCCACGGCCCCGGGCCGTCCGGAACCCAGGGTTCAGGGCGGCAGGTCGCGCAGCAGGTTGGCCAGCTCGACGGCCGAGCGCACATTCATCTTCTCGAACATCCGGGCCCGGTGTACCTCTACCGTGCGCACGCTGATGCCCAGTTCGTCCGCGATCAGCTTGTTGGCCAGGCCGGCAATCACCCGCGCCATCACCTCGCGTTCGCGCTCGGTCAGGTCGGCCTGCGCCCTGGCCAGGCAACGCTGCTGACGGCGCTTGACGATGACCTCGCCGCTGTGCGCCAGTGCCTGCACCACCCGGTCGACCAGGGCGTTGTCAGAGAAGGGTTTTTCGACGAAGTCGAAGGCGCCGCGCTTGACCGCAGCCACCGCCGTGGCCACGTCGCCATGGCCGGTCAGGAAGATCACCGGCAGGGCGTCGGTCAGGCCCTGATCAACCAGGCGCTCGAACAGCACCAGGCCGCTGGTGCCCGGCATGCGCACATCCAGCACCAGGCAGGACGGCGCCTCGGGCCAGCCGGCCTGCAGGTCACGCGTGGCCAGAAAGGCTTCGAAGGCCTCGGCGTGGGCATAGCCCTCGGACAAGAGCCGGCGCGAGCGCAGCAGCCAGGCCAGCGCGTCGCGCACCACCGCCTCGTCGTCCACCAGATAGACCACCGGAAGGCCCAGCGGCGCATTCGGCAGAGAGACGCTGGGACCGGCGCGATACGTCATGGGCCAAGTATCGGACAAGCCTGGCGGTCCGACCTGACGGCCCGTCAGGCTGGCGCCAGCGCCATCGCCCGCGGCAGGTTCAGGGGCAGGGTGAAGCGAAACTCGGTGCCGGCGGTGCGCGCGCCCGGTGCACCAGACGCGCAGGCTGCGGCCGGCGCCAGGACCTCGAAGTCCATGGCGCCGCCATGCTGCTCGATCACGGTGCGACACAGCGACAGGCCCAGCCCCATGCCTTCGGGCTTGGTGGTGAAGAACGGTGTGAACAGGCGCGGCGCCACGTCGGCGGCAATGCCCGGCCCGGCATCGATCACCGAGAACTCCACCCAGCGGCCCTGCCCGGCCGGCGCCATGCGCACCCTCAGGGTCAGCACCCGGTCGGCCAGCGGGGTGTCGGCTTCCATCGCCTGCAGTCCGTTGCGGGCCAGGTTGAGCAGCACCTGCTCGACCATGGTGCGATCGACCTTGACCCGCGGCGCCGGCTGCAGCAGATCGAGCTCGACCCGGGCGCCGCACTTGCGCGCCTGCAGGCGTACCAGCGGCAGCACCGACTCGACCAGCAGGTCGGTGGCGATCACCTCGTGGGCCTGGTGGCGACGGCGCACAAAATCGTGCACGCTCTTGATCACGCGGCCGGCGCGCTCGGCCTGCTCGGCGATGCGTGTCATCGCCTGGTGCATCAGCGACAGGGTCTGGTCGTCGGGCTCGGCCATCAGATTGAGCGATCCGGTGGCATAGCTGGCGATTGCCGAAAGCGGCTGGTTCAGCTCGTGGCTGAGCAGGGATGCCATCTCGCCGACGCTGGCCAGGCGCGCGGTAGCCTGCAGCCGCTCTTGTTGCTGGCGCGACAGGTCCTCGGCGCGACGCTGGGCCGACAGGTCCAGCGTCGCGCTCATCCAGCCGGTGTGCTTGCCCACGCCGTCGACCAGCGGCGCCTCGTAGATCATCACCGGGAAGCGCTCGCCATTGCGGCGCATGAAGATCGTCTCGTAGCCCTCCTGGGCGGCTGCCACGGGCAGGTCGGGCGCGGCCCGGGGGTCGGCGTCGGGCGGCGCCAGGCGCTCGGCCTGGCGCCGCTGGTATTCGCCGGCCTGCTCGGGCGGCCAGTAGGGCGGGCTGACGGCCTGCAGCAATTCAGGGGCGCTGAAGCCCACCATTGCGCAGAAAGCCGGGTTCACATAGACGATGCGGCCCTGCCGGTCGCGGGCGCGCAGGCCGGTCAGCAAGGAATCTTCCATCGCCTTGCGAAACGCCAGGGCCTCGGCCAGCAGGGCCTCGGCCCGGGCCCGGCGCCGGCCGTCGCGCACCAGCAGCAGCACCAGCACGAACAGCCCGATCGACAGGCCCAGCACCAGGGCCGTGGCCAGGTTGGGGATCAGGCCAGGCGCGCGCTGCACCGCGTCCGCCCGAACCTGCAGCCGGGCCCCGGGTAGATCGACCAGCCGGTTGGCCACGAACACCCCGCCGCCGCGCACCGCGCCACTGCGCGCCAGGCGGGTACCGTCGGCCTCGACGAAGGACAGCTCGTGGCTGCGCCCGGCCTCGGCCACCTTCAATTCGGCCAGCAACAGCGGCAGCACCACGCTGGCCACGGTGTAGCCCACCCACTGCCCGGCCTGCTGCACCGGCACGCAGGCATCGAACACCTCAGCCCCCACGCCGCCGGACATGGGCACGAACTGGCTGCGGCCAAAGTTCGGCGCCATGCCGCGGCGCGCCGTGACGCAGGCCAACTCGGCCTCCTGCAGGGCTTCAACCCGTGGAACGCGGTTGTACAGCGGCTCATGCAGCGGTGAATCCAGCGCCTCGACCATCTGGAACTGGCGGTCACGCCACTCGATGCGGCCGATCTCGGGCTGGCTGCGCATCACCGCATCGGCCTGCTGCGCCCAGTCTGGGCCGCCCTTGCCCAGCGCCTGCAGGCCTTGCAGGCTTTGCAGCATCAGCTGGCCGCGCCGGCGGATCTCGCCCAACGCCACGGTCGCCACTTCGTCGGCGCGCTCCTGAGCCAAGGCGGCCTCGTGGCGCAGGGTCAGCACCACCAACGAGGTCTGGGCCACCAGCAGCAGCGCCACCAGGGCCGCCCACAGCAGTGCGCGCGGCGGGCTGTGCCCATACCGTCCCAAGGCCGGCACGGCCAAGAGGGGCGCCCGCCGGCCTGCCGGCGGGGGTGGGATGCGCGGGGGATCTGCCGGATCGATCATGCCAGGCACAGTATCGAGCGGCCCCGGCCACGCGCCCGTACGCAGTTTCGCGCAGGCCAGCGGGCCCGGCGCGCGGCACACTCAGGTGCTGGCCCTGTGTGCCAGGCCCACCGCAGCTGTCCCGCAGGCGACTTGACGGGCGACGATCCTTAGAATTCCGATTCTCTTCACCAGGACCTCTAGATGCCCAAGCAAGACGATAAGCGAGCCGAACTGCGCCGCGCTGCGCTGGAATACCACGAGTTCCCGACCCCCGGCAAGGTGGCCATCGCGGCCACCAAGCAGATGGTCAACCAGCATGACCTGGCGCTGGCCTACTCGCCCGGCGTGGCTGCGGCCTGCGAGGAGATCGTCGTCGACCCGGCCAACGCCTGGCGCTACACCTCGCGCGGCAACCTGGTGGCGGTGGTCACCAACGGCACCGCGGTGCTGGGCCTGGGCAACATCGGCCCACTGGCCGCCAAACCGGTGATGGAGGGCAAGGGCGTGCTGTTCAAGAAGTTCGCCGGCATCGACGTCTTCGACCTCGAGATCGACGAGACCGATGTTGACAAGCTGGTCGACATCATCGCCGCGCTGGAGCCCACCTTCGGCGGCATCAACCTCGAAGACATCAAGGCGCCCGACTGCTTCTACGTCGAGCGCAAGCTGCGCGAGCGCATGAAGATCCCGGTCTTCCACGACGACCAGCACGGCACGGCGATCGTCGTCG
>JAYUQJ010000312.1:0-3617 GCA_043756825.1 Betaproteobacteria bacterium
CGACACCTTCGGTTGGGGCGTGGTGTTTTCCGACGCGACGATGGACAACATGCGCGAGTGGGACCGAGAGACCGCCGACGCGATCGAGGCCTCTTTCGCACACTGGGACGACATCGAATTGCAGTTCAAGGGGCGAACCATCCGCTCGGGAGGCCACGGCTTCGTCGGCATCGGCCGCAAGAAGCTGCTCAACATCCTGCAGGCGCGCTGCGAGGCGCTGGGGGTCGAGCTGGTGTTTGAATGCGACGCGCAATCCGACCTCGACTACCCCGACGCCGACCTGGTGATCGCCGCCGACGGCATCAATTCGCGCATCCGCGGCCGCTACGCTGCGGTGTTCCAGCCCGACATCGTCACCCGCCCCAACCGCTATATATGGCTGGGCACCACCCGGCTGTTCGACGCCTTCACCTTCCTGTTCGAGAAGACCGAGCACGGCTGGTTCGCGGCCCACATCTACCAGTTCGACGCCGGCACCAGCACCGTGATCGTCGAATGCCCCGAGGCGGTGTGGCTGGCGCACGGGCTGGACCAGGCCGACTCCGCCGCATCGATCGCCTTCTGCGAAGCCTTGTTCGCCAAGAACCTGCAGGGCGCACCGCTGATGACCAATGCCCGTCACCTGCGCGGCTCGGCCTGGCTCAATTTCCAGCGCGTCACCTGCGCGCAATGGTGGCATTTCAACGGCCGCGCCCATGTGGTGCTGATGGGCGATGCGGTGCACACCGCGCATTTCGCGATCGGCTCGGGCACCAAGCTGGCGATCGAGGATGCGATCGAGCTGACCCGCCTGTTCGACAAGCAAGGCCACTACGCGGCGCAGATCCCGGCCGTGCTGCAGCACTACCAGGCCGCGCGCAGCATCGACGTGCTGCGGCTGCAGAACGCGGCCTGGAACGCAATGGAGTGGTTCGAGGTGTGCGGCGCGCGCTATTGCGACCAGCTGGCGCCGCCGCAGTTCATGTACTCGATGCTCACCCGCAGCCAGCGCATCAGCCACGAGAACCTGCGCCTGCGCGACGCCGCCTGGCTGGGCGGCTACGAGCGCTGGTTTGCGCGGCGCGCCGGCTTGGCGGTGGACGACCACCAGGCCGCGCCACCGCCGATGTTCACCCCCTACACGGTGCGCGGGCTGACGCTGAAGAACCGGGTGATCGTCTCGCCGATGGCCCAGTATTCGGCGGTGGACGGCCTGCCTGGCGACTACCACCTGGTGCACCTGGGCGCCCGGGCGATGGGCGGCGCCGCGCTGGTGTTTGCCGAGATGACCTGTGTCAGCGCCGACGGCCGCATCACCCCCGGCTGCCCGGGCCTGTACACCGCCGAGCAGGCCGACGCCTGGCGCCGCATCGTCGATTGGGTGCATGCCCACAGCGACGCCAAGTTCGGGATGCAGCTGGGCCATGCCGGCGCCAAGGCGTCCACCCGGCTGGCCTGGGACGGCACCGACCTGCCGCTGCCCGAGGGCAACTGGCCGATCGTCTCGGCCTCGCCCCAGCAATACCTGGCCGGCATCAGCCAGACTGCGGCCGAGATGAGCGATGCCCAGATGGCCGAGGTGCTGGCGCAATTCGTCGCCAGCACCCGGGCGGCTGCCGAGATCGGCGTGGATTGGCTCGAGCTGCACTGCGCCCACGGCTACCTGCTGTCGAGCTTCATCTCGCCACTCACCAACCAGCGCCGCGACGCCTATGGCGGCAGCCTGCAGCACCGCCTGCGCTACCCGCTGGCGGTGTTTGCCGCAATGCGCGCGGCCTGGCCGGCAGAGCGGCCGATGTCGGTGCGCATCTCGGCCCACGATTGGGTGGACGGTGGCATCACGCCGGCCGATGCGGTGCAGGTCGCCCAGGCCTTCAAGGCCGCCGGGGCCGACCTGATCGACTGCTCGTCGGGCCAGGTCACCAAGCGCGAGAAGCCGGTCTACGGCCGCATGTTCCAGACCCCTTTTGCCGACCGCATCCGGCAAGAGGCCGGCATCGCCACCATCGCGGTGGGCGCGATCAGCGAGGCTGACCATGTCAACAGCATCATCGCCGCCGGCCGCGCCGACCTGTGCGCGGTGGCCCGCCCGCACCTGGCCAACCCCGCCTGGACGCTGACCGAGGCCGCGCGCATCGGCTACACCGGGCTGGCCTGGCCCAAGCCCTACCGCTCGGGCAAGGCCCAGCTGGAGGCAAACTTCCAGCGTGAGCGGGCACAGGCGGCCGCCGCAGCACCCGCGGCAGCCCGCGCGGCCGAGGCCTGAGCCGATGCCCGAAGCGCTGGCCCACACCGCCCCGGCGCATGGCCTGGGCCACGAGGCCCGCGCGCTGGGGGGGGATCACGCCGCGCTCAAGCTCTGGCTGCGCCTGCTGGCCTGCACCACCCAGGTCGAGGACGAGATCCGCCGCCGGCTGCGCCTGCGCTTCGGTGTCTCGCTGCCGCGCTTCGACTACCTGGCCCAGCTCTACCGCTGGCCCGACGGCCTGAAGATGGGTGACCTGTCGCGCTGCCTGATGGTGACCGGGGGCAATGTCACCGGCCTGACCGACGAACTGGTGCGCGACGGCCTGGTGCAGCGCGAGCCCAGCAGCACCGACCGGCGCAGCTGGATCGTGCGGCTGACACCCCAGGGCCGCAGCGCCTTCAACGCGATGGCGCGCGAGCACGAACAATGGATTCTCGAGCTGTTCGGCGGGCTGAGCGCGGCCGACATGCAGCAACTGCACCGGCACCTGGGGGCCCTGCGCCTGCAGGTGTCTCAAAGCCAAGCCCATCCTTCGGAGACACCCGATGACCGCAAGCCTTGACCGCATCGATCCTGACCTGCTGGCCGGCAACCGCCAGGCCCTGGCCGGCTACCCGGCCGCTCACTTTCAATGGCAGGTGGCCGCGGGCGTGGCCACGCTGACGTTGTGCCGGCCCGAGCGCAAGAACCCGCTGACCTTCGAGTCGTATGCCGAATTGCGCGACCTGTTCGGCCGCCTGCGCTACGCCAGCGATGTGCATGCGGTGGTGCTCACCGGCGCGGGCGGCAACTTCTGCTCGGGCGGCGACGTGTTTGAAATCATCGGTCCGCTGACCAGGATGAGCATGCCCGAGATGCTCGAGTTCACGCGCATGACAGGCGACCTGGTGCGTGCCATGCGCAACTGCCCGCAGCCGCTGATCGGCGCCATCGATGGCATTTGCGCCGGCGCCGGCGCCATGCTGGCGCTGGCCTGCGACATGCGCCTGGGCACGCCTGCTGCGAAGACGGCCTTCCTGTTCACCCGAGTCGGCCTGGCCGGAGCCGACATGGGCGCCTGCGCGCAATTGCCCCGTGTCATCGGGCAGGGGCGCGCGTCCGAGTTGCTGTTCACCGGACGCGCGATGACGGCGCAGGAAGGGCTGGCTTGGGGCTTCTTCAATTCCTTGCATGACAGTGCCGACCTTTTGGCCCAGGCGCGCCAACTGGCGCAACAGCTCGCTGACGGCCCGACTTTCGCCCACGGCATGACCAAGACCATGCTCAGCCAGGAATGGTCCATGACACGTTCAGCCGCAACCGTGTAGTAGGCGGCATGTGGCGACAGGATCACGTTCTTGGCTGCGAGCAGCGGCGAGTCGCGCGGCACCGGCTCCTGTGGCAGCACGTC
>JAYUQJ010000313.1:0-10114 GCA_043756825.1 Betaproteobacteria bacterium
CGCGCGCTTGCCAGGCCAGGGTGGGCAGGCCCAGCAACAGGGCCGCCAGCACCAGGCGGCGCGGGCGGCGGGTGGCCAGGGCCAGGGCACTGCGGGTGGTGCGGCCAGTGCGAGTGGTCATGGCCTTGCCTTGCTGGCGCAGGCGCAACGCGGCAAGCAACCAAGGGCTGGGGCCAGCTTCTTCGGCCAAGGGCGATTCGGGGTCGATCAAGCTGAAACGGAGGGCGGACGACTCGACCGAGGCACTGGGGTTGAGCGCGTCAAAGCGGTCCTCCAACTGGCCCCAAAGGGCGCGCAGCGGGGCATGGTTACGGGGCTCCAGGCGGCGTTGGGTGGTATCGCTCGCGGGCCTTTCGTGCGCTTGCAGCACGCCCGCAAAGCTGCGCAGCCAGCCCAGGTCAGCCCAAAGCCTGGCCACCACGTCATCGGCCGCCGCGTGGGCCGGCGACCCTATGCCCCAGCGTTCACCAAAGGCCTGCAGATAGGCGGTGTTGAAGGCCAGGGCCTGGGCAACCCACTCGCCCAGCATGAAGCCCAACGCCCAGGTGTCGGCGCCCCAGTCGATGCCGCACATCACCTCGGCCCGGTCATGGGCGTTGGGCAGGCCGGCTGCAGCTCGGTGGCAAGCCCGCAGAAAGGGCGACATGTTGGCGTTCTCGCCCGGGTGGCAGGGGCGGTTGAACTGCCCGGCAAAACCAACCTCGAAATCGATCAGGCGCAACGGCAGGTCGCGCAGGTTCCAGCAGCCCTGCACTTCGGCCTTGCCCATCACCCAGGCGCCTGAGCCCTCAGGCAGCGCCAGGCACAGATTGCCCGGCTTCAAATCGCCATGCACCACCCGGTGCGGCGCCAGCGCATGCAGCGCCACCAGGCCCTGGCGCACCAGCGCGGCCAAGAACACCGGCTGGCAGAACAGTGGCAGCTTCAGCGCATGCTGGCCCACCCCTGTGCAAGGCGCAAAGTCTTGCCACATGCCCAGGTTGGGGCCAGCGTCCAGGGTGCTGACCTCCACCAGACGGCTCTGGCCGTCCAGCTTCATGCGGCCCACGTGGCGGCGCAAGCCCAGCGTGCCCTGCGGGTCGGCATCCAGGCAGTGCTTGAGCACGCTGGTCTCGTTGGCCATCCAGCGGCCGTTTTCCTGGGTGTAGGTCTTGAGCCAGAACACCCGCCCCTGGGCGTCGGGCGGCAGACGCTGCAAAGCGCTGCGGCCGCTGCTGGGCTCGGGGTTGCCGCTGTCGCGGCCCAGGGCGATGCGCCAGCGCCGCCGCGTGTCGGCCAGACGCTGCTGCTCTTGTTGGGGTTCACCGTCGACGCTGAGCACCAGCTCTCGCACAGCGGCGGCCGACCATTGGCGAAGCGCCTGGGGCGGCACCTGCTCGGGCCCAGCCTGCGCCGCACGCGGGGCGCCGATGACCGAGGTGCGGCGGCGTGTCACGGGGGGAGTCCTTTCGCTTGGGTGTCGTCGGCTGCGCCGCGCCGGGCGGCCAGCACGGTGATGTCGTCTTCACTGCCGCGCCTGAGGGCGGTTTGTAGCAGATCGCCTACCAGCGACTGCAGCCCCGCCATGCTGTGGTCGGCATCCCGCGTCGACCTGGGCGGGCCGGCATGGCCCAGGTGGTGGTGCAGCAGGCTTGACCAATCCGTCGGGCTGAGCACGGCGTGCAGGCCGTCGGACGCCAGCAGCAGCAGGTCGCCCGAGGCCAGATCAACATCCAGCCACTCGGGCTCACCCAGATTGGCGCAGCCCACCATGCGGGCGGGTTGCTCGGCGTCGCCAGGGCATTGCGGGTAGACCTGGACATTGGTCTGGTCGGGCAGCAGGGCTTGTACCTGCCAGCCCAGGCCCATGCCGGATGCGTTGGATGCAGCGGGCGAGGCGGCAGGGCCGGCCCGCAGCACCTGGCAATCGCCCACACGGGTGGCCCAGCCCTTGCCGTGCGCGTCCAGCCAGCAGGCCGCACCCGTGGCAGCGCCGGGCTCGGGCGTGTGTTGGCGCAGCGCCTGGGCCACCGCCGGCTCGGCCGCCAGCAAGAAGGCGCGGCGGTGCTGCCCAGGCACCGGGCCGGCCAACCAGTGCTGCACCAGGGCAGCGGCCGCCACATCGCCCGCCGCGCCGTGGGTGACACCGTCGGCAACGGCCAGCGCCAGCCCGCTGCCGGCCGCCGTGCACAGCCAGCGGGCGCCCGCGCAATCCTGGTTGAGGTGGTGCGGGCCGGCGCGGCTGGCCCAGGCCAGCGACCAGTTGCCATGTGCAGCAGCACCGGCCGGGGCACCAGGCGCTGGCAGGGTGGGCGGTCGGGCCGGGTTGCCGCCAAGGCCACCGGCCCAGCGCGGCCGACACCGCCAATGCGCTGCCAGCGCCTGGCGCCAGCGGCCCAGCAAGGTGGGTGGCTGCTTGAGCATGTTGGTGCTCATGCCCGGGCTCACGACAAGCCCGTGACGCGCCGCGCCGGCTGGGCGATGGCGGTAACGCAGGCACCGGCCGCCAGTTGGGTGACGCGATGTTGTGGCGCGGCAGCCGTGCTGTCGCGCACTGCCGGCCGCTGCACGGCGGGCTGCTGGATCTGAAAACTCAGCAGCGGGTCGTCCGGCAAGGGCCCCAGGCGCAGCGCACCTGCGGCCGGCAGGGGCTGGGGTTGGCGGGTGGGCAAGGGGCGCTCGGCCGCGTCCTGGGTGGCATCGAACAGGCCGCTGCCGTTGCGGCTGCGGTCTTCCACCTGCCACTGGCCACTGGCGTCCTGGCTCAGCAGCAGGTGCTGGCCGCTGACGTGGTGGTGGTTGACAGCCACCGCCGCGCCGTCGGCCGCGCCCACCGCCACCGGGCCGGCCGTGAATCGCCAGCGCTGCACGCCGGCCTGGCCGGGCAGTTGGGCCCACAGCAGCAAGCTGGCGCCGGCAACCGGTGGCGGCGTCGCGCCTGGCACGACTGCCGGGGCCGGCCGGCCGGCAGCCGCCACGGGCTGGCCGGCTGCGCCGGAGGCGCCCAGCTCGATCTGCCCGGTGTAGCTGAAGGGCAGCGTGACGCTGTCGCGGCCACAGGCGATCAAGACCTCGCTGGCGTCGCGGGGCAGGCTGTCGCCGCGCTTGAACTCCAGTTTCAGGCGCAGGGTGTTGAGCAGGTGGGCGCCCTCGCCCTTGCTGAAACCACGCTCGACCAGGGCCTTGGCCACGCCGCCGTCACGCTGGTTGAGGTCCACCAGGCTGCGCAGCGCGGGCTGGTTGGCGGCGGTGATCCAGAAGGTCAGGGTCCAGAGCTGGAAGCGGCAGCCCTCGGTGTCCAGCTCCAGCAGATCGCGCACCTCCAGCGCGGCAATCTGGTCGGCGATCTGGGCCAGGGCCTTGGACAAGGCTTGGCCGTGGCGCGGCGGGTTTTGCACGCCCAGCGGCTGCAGGCTGGGCTCTTCGGGCACGCCGGGTTGGGCTGCGGGGCCGGTGGTGTGGCCGAACATCTGGGTGAAGAAGGGGATCTTTTTCATGACGGGCTTTCTGGTGCGGTTGGGGGGTTCGTGAGTCGGTGGCTGGTGCTTGGCTTGACGCGGTTCGCCGGCGGGTTGACCGGGCGTTGCGGTGAGTGACGCGGTGGGCGGCGCATGCCAGGGCGCCCAGCCCAGGCGCAGTTCGGGCTGGGCCAGGCCGGGCAGCACCAGCACCTCGACTGCGGCGCCATCACGCGCCAGGCGGCGGGCCAGTGCCTGCAGGCGGGGGTCGTGCCGGCCAGCCTGGGCCCAGGCCGCGCCCAGACACAGGCGGGCCTGGCTGATGCACCGCAAGCCCGCTTGGCAGTGCAATTGGTCGTGCCAAGTGGACAAGACGGCGGCGGCCAGGCCCGGCCAGTCGTTGGCAGCTACCGGCAGGGCGCGGACGCTGGCGGGGTTGGCCTGGTTGGCCTGGTTGGCCGGGGTGGTGGGTTGAACCGGAATGATGGGCATGGGTGGGCTCCGATGCAGGGCTGGAAGGCATCGCAGCTTTGCGCGGCGACAACCAGACCTACGGGCTGGCTCTTAAGCCTGTTCAGTGGGTTCAATGCCCCTATTGCCGACTCGGTTTTGGTGCGGCCAGGCGGTGCCCGTGCAAGAGCAGGGCCGCCTCGGCGGCGGCATTGGGGCCGCGGTCGTCCCCGGCATCCAGGCGGCCGGTGTCGCGGTGGGTGTTGCGCTCCACTAGCACCACGGTGAGCAAGGCGTCTGCACCGGGCCGTTCGGCCTCGATCAGCACGGCCCACTTCATGGGGTACAGGGCGCAATACAACGCCTCACGCGCCACCAGGGCGGGCAGGGGCTGGCCGCTGAGGCGGCTGGCATCCTCGGTGCTGAAAGCCGCCAGGCAGTGCTGGGCACGCTGCGCCACTGTCATGCCGTGGTGGGGGAAGAGGCTGGTGCCGGTCTTCATGGCCAGCCCCAACCCGTTGCAAGCCGCAGGGCCACGGGCACTGGCACAGGCGCCCCGGCCGGTGCCCACGAGGGGCGAGCGGCGCAGGCCCTCCAGGATCAAGTCGGCATGGGCTTGAGGAAAGCCCACTGGCCCGGGCTCGCCACCGCCCGCCAGCAGGTGGGGCGCAGGGACATCGGCCTGGCCCCGCGCTGCAGCAACGAGCTTCAAGTACAGGTGCGCCACCGCCAACGGGTGGCTGCGGGCACCGCCCTGGCCCCACAAGGGTGCCACCAAGGCGGCCAGTTGTTCGCCTTCGCAGGTCCGCCAGCGCTGGTCAGCCGGCCGGTCAAAGCAGCGGCGGGCGGCGGCCATCTCGGCATCGGCCCGGGGCCCAACGGGCGGCCAGAGCGGCAGGTCCAGCGGCAAGCCGGTCAACAACAGTCGGGGCAACGCAGGTGTGCCAGCCGGGCGAGCCAGCAGATTGATGGGCCTGGCCAGGCCCAGGGCCATGGCCCGCTTCGCCAGCACCGCCGGCCCGGTGCAGGCGCCAGGCTGCCCGCCAGGGGCAAAGCACAGCAGGTGGTCGATGAAGAAGGCCGTGTCTGACACCGCCAGCGCCTGCAGCATTTGCTGGCGAGCGGCACCGGCCAACCAGCGCTGGCCCCCTGGCGCGGTGAGCATGCCGTCGGCCAACCAGGGCTTGAGGGTGGACGCCACCATGTCATTGGCCCGCAGGCCCTGTTGGCTCTGCCGGCCGGCGCGAGGCAAGGCACGGGCCGCCTCGGGCGGGCAGTGAGTGGGGCGCGGCCTGTTGTCCATCTGCGCTTGCGAGCAAGCACTGCGGGCATGGGTGGTGGCCAGCAGGGCGCCGTCCCGCAGGCGCAGCGTGACAGTGCTGACCGAGCGCACGGCCGCGCCCTCGTGACGTTGGGCAAAGTGCTGGCGCAAGGGCGCTGGGATCAGGTCACTGCACGCCGTGTCGCTGGCGCCCACCAGGCAACGGGTCAGTTGGTCTGACTGCATCTGCAAGGCGCCATCGAGGGTGGTGGCCAGGTCAGCCCGCCGAGGGATGCGCAGGCCGCGCTGGGCGAGGGGTACCGCCAAAGGCTGGCGGTTTGCCGCCTGCAACAGGGCCAGGCGCAAAGGCGAGTCATCAGGCAGACTGGCTGAGATAGCCGTAGCCTCGGCGCCATCGCAAACTGCGGTCTGAACACCCGGGGCCAGTGGCAGGCCCGCCAGCGGCAGGCCTGCCCCAGACCGCAGGCAGCCGGGCAGTGGCAGCCAGGGGTTGGCACGGCCCTTGGCCAATTGCGCTGGGGGCGTGTCTTGCAGCCGCTGCACCAAGCCCCAGGCTGTGCCAGCCAGACCCGCACAGGCGCCCCACATCGCCAGGCTGCTGACAGCGCCCCATGGCCCGGCGCCAGTGCCAAGCCCGGAATGAACCGAACGGCCTTGGCGGGCTGGCCAGCCCGGCATCACCATCGCCATGGCCAATGTGGCCCCAAGCAGCGACGCCCGCCCCCAGGACAGCAGCGGAAAGGTCACACCCGTGAGCGGCAGCACGCCCACATTGCCCAGGCAGGTGACCATCAACTGCGCCAGCAGCATCAGCGCATACAGCGCACCGGCGCTGGCAGCCAGGCCCGGCGCGTCGATGCCGTGCTG
This sequence comes from Betaproteobacteria bacterium, assembly GCA_043756825.1. GTDB lineage: Bacteria > Pseudomonadota > Gammaproteobacteria > Burkholderiales > Burkholderiaceae_C > Pseudaquabacterium. The sequence goes on from JAYUQJ010000313.1 coordinate 6,037, forward strand.
CGGCCGGGGTGCCCGCGCGGCGAGCTTGAGCATGGCACCCAGCCACAGCGCACACAGCGCCGCCACCGCCCAGGCTGCCGCAGGGCCCCACAGGCCGGCCAGCGCGGCCAGGGTGAAGTCGCTTTGGGTCTCGACGGGCATGCCCTGGCAACGGCCCAAAACCGCGCCGGCGTAGCCGCACCAAGGGGTTTGGCCCAGGCCGAAGCCTCCCAGGCCAGCGGCTTGCAAGAACCAGGTGATCTGGGCCAGGTATTCCAACCTGCTGACGTAGGGCTGTCGCCAGGCAATGACCCGGTCTGCCGGGGCCAAGTGCGGCAACAAGGCCAGCAGCAAGCCCATGCCTGCCACCGCCAGGGCCAGACCCAGCAGGCCGCCCCACCAGCGGCACTGCGCCCGGTTGGCCACGAGGCTGGCCACGGTGCCCGCACACAGCAAGACACCAGCCATGGTCACCACCAGCATCGGCCCCTTGTCTTCACTGACCCACAAGCCCAGGGCCAGTGCCACGGTGACGGCCAACGCCAACAGCAAATTGCCGGCAAAGGGCAGGCCGGCATGGCGCCAGCGATACAGGCACCAAGCGAGCATCAGGCAGGCCGGCAAGCGCAGCAGTTCCACCGTCAGCGCGGCGCGAACGGGCAGCAGGTGTTGGTCCACCGCCCAGCGGGTTGCAGCAGCCAGTGATGGCCTCAGGCCCGCTGGCAAGCCGGCCATGGCATGCACACGATGGGCCCAGTGCAAGGCAGCCACCACCAGCACAAACGCCCCGAGCCAGAGCAACACCCGGCGCCAACGCTGCGCCGGGCGCATGCCCGACCCAGTGGCAAGCCAGCGCAGGAGCGCATGCAGCAGTCGGTCACGCAGGCACCACAGCACCAGACTTGCCACCAGCGCCAGACTCACGGCGCGCGCTTGGCCGGCGCCAAAGCCGGCCGCATAGCCCGGGCCGTACCGGCCCCAGTCATCGAGCCAGAGAATGGACGAGGCGACCAGCACGGCGTAGCTGGCCCAGCAAAACAAGGCCAGCGCCCAGGGGTGCTGGCGAGCAGGGAGATCGGTGGTGGGTGTCAAGGTCATCGCTCCGGCGGGGTGATGACCCGACATACGGGTTCAGCTCAGCAGATGTTCAATGGCTCATTCATTGACAGCCCAACCAGTCTCAATTCACGGCACCGGCCCCCAGGGCGCGCCCAGCAGCAGCTTGTTCTGCTGCGAGGCCAGCAAGGGCCGAAGCTGCTTGGCAAAAGCCATGAACTCGGGGTCGCCGAACACGCCCGCCCAGAAGGCACGGCGGTCGGCGTCGTCGTCGAACTTCCACAGGTGCACCAGCTGGTTCATCGCGCCAACATCGCCGGTGAAATAGCCCACCAGGCGCTGCGGGTGCTTGGCCAGCGCCGGCCAGCCCTGGGTCTTGTACAGCTCCACCACCGCGGCCATGTTGCCGACGATGACGGTGTAGGTGCGCAATTCGAAAAGGGGCATGGGTTCTCCTGGGGAGGGTGAGGGATCAGGGCTTGACGAAGCGCAGCGTGAAGCGGTCGCTCTCGCCGATGGCCGCATAGCGGGCTCGGTCGGCGTCCTTGTTGGCAAAGGTGGGTGGCAAGGCCCAGACGCCCCCCGGGTGGTCGGCCGTGTCCTTGGGATTGGCATTGATCTCGGACGCAGCGTCCAGCCGCAGGCCCGCCGCCTCGGCCAGGCGCCGCACATAGGCCACCTGCACATAGCCGCTGCTGGCCTTGGCGTCCTGCACCCGGTCGGGCGGCAGGCGGTGGTCAACCACGCCGAACACGCCGCCGGGCTTGAGCGCCTCGTGCACGCTCTTGAACACCGCCAGCACCGTGGCTTCACCCTCGGCGGCCCAGTTGTGCACATTGCGGAAGGTCAGCACCCGGTCGACGCTGCCCGGCGCGACAGACAGCAACTGCATCGGCGGCTCGAAAACGCTGACCTGGATTCGGCCATAGACATCGGGCCGGGCATCGAGCTTGGCCTTCAGGCGCTCGGCCGCGCGGCGGTAGAAGGCATGGATGGACCCGGGGTCGTTGGCGCCCAGGATCAGCTGGCCCCGCTCGCGCAGCAGCGGCGCCAGGATCTCGGTGTACCAGCCGCCGCCGGGGCTGAGCTCGACCACCGTCATGCCGGGCTGCAGGCCGAAGAAGCGCAAGGTCTCCTCGGGGTGGCGCCAGGCGTCGCGCGCGACAAAAGCCGGCGTGCGGTGGGCTGCGGCCAGCGCGGCCTTCAGGGCCGGGTCGGCAGCATCCTGGGCCCAGGCTGGCCGGGCGGCGGTGGCGGCGGCCAGCCCGGCCCCGCTGGCCCACAAGACTTGACGGCGTTGCATGGTGCGTCCTCACTGCCCCGGCAGGGGGTTGAAGGCCCGATGCTGCCAGGGTCGAACGGCCCCGGCCGACGCGCAGGTGCCAGGCCTGCGGCGGCCAGGGCCTCCCCGCCGGCGCCTACCACGCCAGCTCGGCCCGCATCGCGTCGATCACCGCCCGGTAGTCTGGCTGGCCGAAGATCGCGCTGCCGGCCACGAAGGTGTCGGCGCCGGCGTCGGCGACACGGCGGATGTTGTCGGTCTTGATGCCGCCGTCCACCTCCAGCCGGATCTCGCGGCCGGACTGGTCGATGATCTTGCGCAGCTTCCCCACCTTGCGCAGCGCGCTGTCGATGAAGCTCTGGCCGCCGAAGCCCGGGTTCACGCTCATCACCAGCACCAGGTCGACCTTGTCGATCACCCACTCCAGCACCTCGATGGGCTGTGCCGGGTTGAACACCAGGCCGGCCTGGCAGCCCGCGCCCTGGATCAACTGCAGGGTGCGGTCGACATGGGCGCTGGCATCGGGATGGAAGCTGATCAGGTCGGCGCCAGCCTTGGCAAAGGCCAGCGCCAGCGCGTCCACCGGCTGCACCATCAGGTGCACATCGATCGGCACCCGGCTGCCATCGGCCCGCAGCGCATGCTTGCGCAGTGCTTCGCAGACCATCGGGCCGAAGCTGAGGTTGGGTACATAGTGGTTGTCCATCACGTCGAAATGGATCCAGTCGGCGCCGGCAGCGATGACGTCTTTCAGCTCCTGCCCCAGCTTGGCAAAGTCGGCCGAGAGGATGCTGGGGGCGATGCGGTGGGTGCGGTTCATGGGGCGGGCCGGGGTTGTCATCAAGGGATTTTCCCAGGCTTCCTAGAATGCGCCATGGCCAAACCCCAATTCACCAGCCGCGTGGCGGTGCGCCCGCTGCCCGAGCAGACCGACCCGGCGCAGCAGCGCTACGGCTTTGCGTACACCGTGACGATCCGCAACAGCGGCGATGTGCCGGCCCAGTTGATTGCCCGCCATTGGCGCATCAGCGACCACCAGGGCGGCGTGCAGGAGGTGCGCGGCCTGGGCGTGGTGGGCCACCAGCCCCTGCTCAAGCCGGGCGAGCAGTTCGAATACACCAGCTGGGCCCAGATCGCCACCGCCCAGGGCTCGATGCAGGGCATGCTGATCGGCATCACCGAAGACGCCCGTTGGTTCGAGTCGCCGGTGGCCGAGTTCGCGCTGGCTGACACTGCCGCGCTGCATTGATGGCGGATTCGGCCTGGGACCTGACCGCGCTGCTCAATGCAGCAGATCCCAAGGCAGAGCGACCCGAGCGCCACCGCTGGCTGGTGCGGCTGCTGGAATGGCTGCGCCACGGGCCGGCCGAAGGCCGCGCCGGCCCGACGCCGCTGCCGGTGCTGCGCCTGAAGCAGCTGCTCAACACGCTGGAGCGCAACCCCGAGCCGCGCGCGCGCATCGTGGCCCTGCTGGCGCGCTTCTGGCGCGAAACCGACCTGGCCGCGCTGTTCGCCGACCTCGGCTTCACCGCCCGGCGCGATCTCTGGGGCGAGGTCGGCGAGCGCCTGGCGCTGCGCCTGCTGCCGGCCTCGCCCGACACCGACGACGGCGCCTGCCTGTTCCAGCTGCTGTTCACCGACGACGCCGACGCGGCCTGGCTGGCAGCCATCGACGAGGCCACCCTGGCCCGGCTGGCGGCGCTGCTGTCGGCGGCGCGCAGCGCCCCGGCGGCCGGCGCCGACCCTGCGCCCACTGACGCT
>JAYUQJ010000314.1:0-10111 GCA_043756825.1 Betaproteobacteria bacterium
GTCGCGCGGCAGCGATGGCTTGTTTCGCGCCGCCGATGGCGATGTGCCCGCCGACCCGACGGCGCGCGTGCAGGGCGGTGCACTCGAAGGCTCCAACGTGAGCCCGGTGGAGACCATGGTCGCCATGATTTCGGCCGCGCGCCAGTTTGAGCAGCAGATGAAGATGCTGCAAGGCGCCGAGGCGCGCGAGCAAAACGCGGCCAAGCTGCTGGCGCCGTCGTAGCGCGTGGCGCAGCGCGCACGGCGCCATGCCGCGCGCGCGCAGGATTAGCCGGTTTCTGGCGCTCATTTCCGCCGTTTGCCGGCCTCAAGTCCGAACCAAGATCGGGTGCCTGATGCAAGGTCGCAAGGACTGAAGGACTCGACACCATGATCCGATCGCTGTGGATCGCCAAAACCGGCATGGAGGGCCAGCAGACCAAGCTGGACGCCATCGCCAACAACCTGGCCAACGTCGGCACCAACGGCTTCAAGCGCGCGGGTGTCGTGTTTGAAGACCTGATGTACCAGAACCTGCGCGCAGCGGGTTCGGCCACCTCAGAACAGAGCCAGTTGCCCACCGGCCTGCAGGTCGGCCTGGGTGTGCGCGTGGCGGCCAGCTCGCGCAACTTCAGCCAGGGCAGCCTGCAGCAGACCACCAACAACCTTGATGTGGCCATCAAGGGCCAGGGCTTCTTTCAGATCCAGCTGCCCGACGGCAGCACCGGCTACACCCGCGACGGCGCCTTCCAGCTCAACTCGCAGGGCCAGATCGTCACCAACGGCGGCTACCTGGTGCAGCCGGGCATCACCATCCCGGCCCAGGCCCAGAGTGTCACCGTGGGCAATGACGGCGCGGTCAGCGTCACCCTGCCGGGCCAGACCGCGCCCCAGCAGGTGGGGCAGATCCAGCTGGCCGGCTTCATCAACCCGGGCGGCCTCGACCCCAGGGGCGAGAACCTGTATGCCGAGAGCGCCTCGTCCGGCGCACCGGCCGCCGGTGCGCCGGGCGCCAACGGCCTGGGCCAGCTGACCCAGGGCGCGGTCGAGACCAGCAATGTCAACGTGGTGGAGGAACTGGTGACCATGATCCAGACCCAGCGCGCCTACGAGATCAACTCCAAGGCGGTCAAGACCTCCGACGAGATGCTGCAAAAGCTGGGGCAGCTGTGAACCGACTGTTCAGTCACGGCCTGTCCGTCTTGCTGCTGGGCTTGTCGGGCTGCCAGCAGCTGGCCCGGGTGCCGGCGGTGGATGTGGTGCTGCCCACCGCTGCATTGCCCCTGCCGGCGTCCGCCGCGTCAGCCATGCCCACGCCGGCCGGCGCGATCTTTCGCGCCGACAGCTACCGGCCGCTGTTCGAGAGCCACCGCGCCCGCATCGTCGGCGACACCGTCACCGTCAGCATCGTCGAGAAGGTCAGCGCGGTGCAGAAGAGCACCAGCACCGTCGACCGCGCCGGCGCGGTGGATGCCAAGGTCAGCGCGCTGCCTTTCCTGACGGCCGGGGCCTTCAACCGCGCCAGCGCCAGCGGCAGCAACAGCAATACCTTCTCGGGCAAGGGCACCACCGAGAGCAGCAATGATTTCAGCGGCACCATCACCGCCACCGTGGTGCAGGTGCTGCCCAACGGCCACCTGATCGTGTCGGCCGAGAAGCAGGTGGGCGTGAACGCCAATGTCGATGTGCTGCGCTTCTCGGGCCAGGTCGATCCGCGGGCCATCGCCCCCGGCAATACGGTGCAGAGCACCCAGATCGCCAATGTGCGGGTCGAGCAGCGCAGCCGCGGCCAGCAGGGCGAAGCCCAGGCCATGGGCTGGCTGGGCCGTTTCTTCCTGTCAGTCCTGCCGATCTGATGCCATGGACGAGTTGAGCGTTTTCGACCCCCTGCCAGAGCCGCCGCCCCGGCCCGAGCGCTGGTTGCGCGTGGTCGTGCTGATCAGCCTGCTGGCGGCCAGTGCGGCGGTGTGGTGGCCGGCCCAGGCCGCCCGCATCAAGGAAGTGGCCACGGTGCAGGGCGTGCGGCCCAACCAGCTCACCGGCTTCGGTCTGGTGTTCGGGCTGGACGGCACCGGCGATCAGGCCACCCAGGCGCCGTTCACGCCGCAGGCCCTGGCGGCCTTTCTGCAGCAGAACGGCATCACCCTGCCGCCCGGCGTGACGATACAGCCGCGCAACCTGGCCTCGGTGGTGGTGACGGCCGAGCTGCCGGCCTTCGCCCAGCCGGGCCAGCGCATCGACGTGAATGTGTCGTCGGCCGGCAATGCCAAGAGCTTGCGCGGCGGCCTGCTGCTGCAGACTGCCCTGAAGGGCGCCGACGGCCAGGTCTATGCCATCGCCCAGGGCAACCTGATCGTCGGCGGCGCAGGCGCGTCGGCCGGTGGCAGCAAGGTGCAGATCAACCACCTGGCTGCCGGCCGGGTACCCGAGGGTGCCACGGTCGAGCGTGCGGTGCCCACCACGCTGTCGAACAACGGCCTGCTGCAGCTCGACCTGCAGTCCAACGACTACGCCACCGCCCGCGCGGTGGCCCGGGCCATCAACAAGGCCAAGGGCGAGGGCGTGGCCCAGCCGGTTGACGGCCGGGTGGTGCAGGTGCGCATGCCGGCGTCGGCCAGCGACCATGTCGGCTTTCTGGCCGACATCGAGAACCTGGAGGTGGCGCTGGAAAAGCCCGCCGCCCGGGTGGTGCTGAACGCGCGCACCGGCTCGGTGGTGATGAACGAGTCGGTCACGCTCGGCAGTTGCGCCGTGGCGCATGGCTCGCTCACCGTCACGGTCAACTCGACGCCGGTGGTCAGCCAGCCCGGGCCGCTGAGCCAGGGCCAGACGGTCAAGAGCGAAAAGGTGGACATCGCCATCACCCAGCAGGGCGGGGCGCTGATGCAGCTGCCGGCCGGCGCCAAGCTGGCCGACGTGGTGCGCGCGTTGAACTCGCTGGGTGCGACCCCGCAAGACCTGCTGGCCATCCTGCAGGCGATGAAGAGTGCGGGCGCACTGAATGCCGAACTGGAGGTGATCTGACATGGCCGCGCCAGCCAGCCTGTTGCGCAGCGCCGGCGGCGCAGGGGCGGCTGCGGCGGCCCATCCCGCGCGCCTGGCCAGCGACTCACGCGGCCTGGACACGCTGCGCAACAGCGCCGCCAAGGACCCCAAGTCTGCCGCCCGCGAGGCGGCCAGGGCCTTCGAGTCGCTGTTCATGAACGAGCTGCTCAAGAGCATGCGCGCCGCCACCGATTCGGCCGGGCTGATGGACAACGCCGGCACCAAGCTGGGCACCGAGCTGCTGGACGCGCAGCTGGCCACCAAGATGGTGGGCCGCCCGGGCAGCCTGTCGGACGTGATCGCGCGCCAGCTGGAGCGCCAGATGGGCATGGCCCCCGGGCCGGTGCCGGGTGCGGGCAGCGCCAACCCCAGCCTGCCCATCGTCAGCGACCCGGCGTCGACACCGCGCATCCCCGAGCAGAGCGCCGCCGGTTTCGTGCAGCAGCACCGCCAGGCTGCCGAGGCCGCTGCGGCGGCCAGCGGCATACCGGCCACCTTCATGCTGGCCCAGGCCGCGCTGGAAACCGGCTGGGGAAAGCGCGAGATCATCGGCGCCGACGGCTCGGCCAGCCACAACCTTTTCGGCATCAAGGCCGGTGCCGGCTGGAACGGGCCGACCGTGGATGTCACCACCACCGAATACCTGGCCGGCCGGCCGCAGAAGTTGGTGCAGCGCTTTCGCGCCTATGCCAGCGAGGCCGAGTCTTTTGCCGACTACGCCCGGATGATGCGCAGCAGCCCGCGCTATGCGGCGGTGGCTGCCGCTGGGGGCGATGCCAAGGCATTCGCCAACGGCCTGCAAAAGGCCGGCTACGCCACCGATCCGGCCTATGCCAGCAAGCTGGGCAAGGTCATTGCGGCCACGCAGCGGCTGCAGCGCGGTGTGGCCTGATGTCCGGCGTCGCCCGCCGGGCCAGGTTTGAAGGGGGCCGACCGTGAGCGCGTTTTCCTTGATGTCGCTCGGCTCCAAGGCGGTGAGCGCGGCCTACACCCAATTGCAATCGACCGGCAACAACATTGCCAATGCCAACGTCAAGGGCTATTCGCGCCAGTCGGCCCAGGTGGCCACCAGCATCCCCGAGTACACCGGCGCGGGCTATCTGGGCCGGGGCGTGACCGTCACCACCATCGCCCGCGCATCGAATATGTTCATGTCGCAGCAGGCGGTGGCCACCGGCAGCACCGCCGCCGCCGACGCGGTGCGGCGCGACCGGCTGTCGCAGCTGGAGCAGGCGTTCGCCGCCGGCGAGGCCGGCCTGGGCCAGGCCGCAACCCGGATCTTCAACGCCTTCGCCGACCTGGCTGCGGTGCCTGCCGACCTGGCCGCACGCCAGGTGGTGCTGGCCCGGCTGGAAGACTTTGCGAGCCTGTCGCGCTCGGCCTCGGCCCAGATCGAAGCGTTGCAGGGCAGCGTCAGCCACGACGTGGTGGGTGCGGTGTCCGAGGTCAATGCGCTGGCCGGCGCGCTGGCCAGGCTCAATGCCAGCATCCAGAAGGCCGGCGCCGAGGGCCATTCACCCAACGATCTGCTCGACCAGCGCGACCAGCTGATCAAGCGTCTGGGCGAGAAGCTGCAGCTGCAGGTCTACATCAGTGCCGACGACACCGCCAGCCTGTTTGTCGGCAGCGGCCAGAGCCTGGTGATGGGTGGCGCCGCCTACAAGATGATGGCGGGCGCCGATGCGAACGACCCGACCCGGGTGCGCATGAGCATCGACCAGGGCGGCCTGAGCGCCGACATGACGATCCAGGACGTGGGCGACGGGCAGATCGGCGGCCTGCTCGACTTCCAGGGCCAGGCCCTGGCTGATGCGCGCAACCGCCTGGGCCAGCTGGTCACCGGACTGGCATCGGCACTGAATCAGCAACAGGCCTGGGGGCTGGACCTGCAAGGCCAGGCCGGCAGTGCGCTGTTCAGTTTCAGGGGCCCGCAGGCAGTGCCCGCCACCAGCAATGCCCAGGACGCCAGTGGCCAGTACCTGGCCAGCGTCAGCCTGGCGGTCACGAACCCGGCGCTGCTCAAGGCCAGTGACTACCAGCTGCAGCCCGACCCGGCCAACGGCGGCCAGTACATCGTCACCCGGCTGTCCGACGGCCAGGTGTTCCAGCCGGTGACCGATGGCCAGGAGATCGACGGCTTTGCCATCACCATCGGTCCGACGCCACCAGCGGCCGGCGAGTCATTCCGGCTCAAGCCGGTGTCGGGTGCGGCCGCCGACCTGAGCGCCCTGCTGAAGAACCCGCGCAGCGTGGCGGCTGCCAACCCGGTCACCGCCCAGGCCCTGGTGACCAACCAGGGCAGCGCCAGTGTCCGGGCGGTCGAGATCGTGGCGGCGCCAGCCGGCGGCTACCAGGTGCTGACGCTGAATTTCATCGACGACCAGGGCGGCTATGAAATCCTTGACGCTCGCCAGATCAGCCTGGCCAGCGGCAGCTATGTGGCCGGCCGGCCTATCGTCCATGACGGCATCGCCCTGCAGCTGTCGGGCCTGGCCCGCAGCGGCGACCAGGTGCAGATCGCGCCCACTGTCCACCTCGCCGCCAGCAATGGCAATGCCATGCGCTTCGACAACCTGGCCAACCGGGCCCTGATCGACGGCCAGACGGCGGCCGATGCGCATGCCAACACCCTGTCGACGCTCGGCGTGCAACTGCAGGGTGCCCGGCAGGCCGCCGAGACCAGCGAGGCGGTGGCCGGGCGCGCGGCGGCCGATCTGTCGGGCGTGGTGGGCGTCAATCTCGACGAGGAGGCGGCGCGCCTGATCCAGTACCAGCAGGCCTACCAGGCGTCGGCCAAGGTGCTGCAGTCGGCGCAGTCGCTGCTCGACACCATCCTCAGCCTGGCGCGCTGAGCGCCTGATCCCTGACGAGGCTTGCCATGCGCGTGTCCACCGCCTTCCGCTATGAATCCACCGTCGACAATCTGCAGCGACGCCAGCGCGACATGAGCGAGGCGCAGCTGCAGATGACCAACGGCAAGCGCATCAATCGCCCCAGCGACGACCCCACCGGCGCCGCGCGCGCCGAGCGGGCCTTCATCAGCCAGCAGCGCATCATCAGCGACCAGCGCTCGGTGAACGCCAGCCGCAATGCCATGGTGCTGGCCGAATCGGCGCTTGGCCAGGCCGGCGACCTGATGCAGGCCGCGCGCGAGACCGTGGTGGCCTCGGGTAATGGCAGCTACAGCCCCGGTGAGCGGGTAGCCCAGGCCGCGCGCCTGCAGCAGTACCGCGACCAGTTGCTGGCCTTGGCCAACCAGGGCAATGGCGCGGGTGGCTACCTGTTTGGCGGCCAGGGCGCCAGCGCCATCCCTTTTCTCGACAGCGCCAGCGGGGTGCAGGCGGCAGCCACCGGCGGCGCCTCGCAGCTGTCGAGCAGCGAGCAGATGCCGGTCACGGTGGACGGCGAGGCCATCTGGCTCGGCCTGGCCAGCGGCAACGGCGTGTTTGTCACCGGCGCGGCGGCCGCCAACAGCGGCAGCGCCTTCGCCGACGCCGGCAGCGTCACCAACCCCGCCGCGCTGACTGGCGCCAGCTATCAGATCGAGTTCAGTGGCAGCGGCGCAGCCAGCACCTTCAGCGTGCTGCGCGATGGCCAGCCCACGGCGCTGGCCGGCGTGCCCTATGTCTCGGGCGGCGTGCTGGCTATCGATGGCATGTCGCTGCACATCAAGGGCGCGCCGGCAGCCGGCGACCGTTTCACGGTCGAGCCGTCCGCGCCCGACCTCGACACCTTTGCCGCGCTGGACCGGGCGATCGCCGTGCTGAAGAACCCGCAGGCCAATGCCGGCCACATCAGCCAGGCCGTCAACAGCGGCCTGCGCGACATCGACGCGGTGATGGGCCGGTTGCAGGCCGCGCGGGCCGAGGCCGGCAGCGCCCTGAACCGGCTCGATTCGATCGACAACCGCAACCAGGACCGGGCGCTGTGGGCGCAATCGGTGCAGTCCGATGCCGAGGACCTGGACATGGTGCAGGCGGTCAGCGATTTCCAGAACAAGCAGACCAGTTACCAGGCCGCGCTGCAGAGCTATGCTTCGGTGCAGCGCCTGTCCTTGTTCGACTACATCAAATAGGGGGCGCGTCCTGTGTCCCAGCTTCCACCCCCTGCGCAGCACGGCAAGCCATCAATGATCGATCACCCCGCCTTGGCCCAGGTCCTGTTGGGCTATTCCCCGATGATCGACCGGCACCGCACGATCACGGCATTGCGCCTGACGCTCTGCCCGCTGCGCCAGGCCACCCCGCCCGACGCCGACGATCTGGTGGCCGCCCTGGCCGAAGCCTGGCCCGAGGGCGCCGGCCGGATTTCCATCAATGTGGTGGGCGAGCCTTTGCTCGAGCGCATGCTCCAGGTCAGTCTGCCAAGCAATCTGATGCTGGAGGTGCCGGCCTTCATGATCGCCGATCCGGCCCACGGCCAGGCCCTGGCCGCGCTGTACCGCCAGGGCACCACCTTGCTGGTCAAGGGCCGGCCCCTGGCGCCCTTGAGCAAAGCGGTGCTCGACGCCTGCGCCTACTCCATCATCGACCTGGCCGACGAGCGCCGCGACGGCCTGCCGCCACCCGGCGGCGTGACCCGCAACGTGCCGCATGTGCAGGCCGGGGTGCGCAGCATCGCCGACATGAACGGCGCGTTCGCACGCGGTGCGATCGCGGTGCTGGGCTGGCCGCTCGACGACAAGCTGCCGCAGACCAGCGTACCGCGTGGCGCGGTTCAACCGGCCATGCAGACCATCGTCGAGCTGATCAACCGGGTCGATCGGCGCGAGCCCATAGACCGGCTCGAAGCCCTGCTCCGAAACGACCCGACCCTGGCCTACAAGCTGCTGCGCTACATCAACGCGCCGGGTTTCGGCCTGCGCGTGGAGGTCACGTCCTTCCGCCACGCCATCATGCTGGTGGGCTACCAGCGGCTCAAGCGCTGGCTGGTGCTGCTGCTGGCGGCGGCCAGCCGCGACAACAACCTCAAGCCGGTGGTCTACGCGGCGGTGCGTCGCGGTCTGGTGATGGAGGAGCTGGGCCGAGACAACGCCTGTGACGAAGACCAGCGCGGCGAGCTCTTCATCTGCGGCGTGTTCTCCTTGCTCGACCGTCTGATGCAGCTGCCCATGGCCGCGCTGATCCAGAACCTGCCCACCTCCGATGGCGTGCGGGCTGCGCTGCTGCAGGGCGAGGGGCCGCTGCAGCCCTATCTGGCCCTGGTGCAGGCGGTGGAAGCGGCGGCGATCCATGACATCCCAGCGGCCTCCGAAGACCTGATGATGGCGCCCCCGGACGTCAACCGGGCCGTGCTGCGGGCCCTGGTGGCCGCGCGCGAACTCGACTAGCAGCGCGGGCCGGGCTGCCTGCCACCCACGCGCCTGGCGGCCCTGGCGGCCCTGGCCCTGGCCCGTGGCCCGCCGCCCGCCGCCGGCCCGGCCAGGCCGACCGCTAAACTGGATCGCATGTCCCTGCTGTCCCGTCCGGTCACCCTGCCGTCCAATGCCCAGCTCGGCGCTCTGCTGGACGGTGCCGCCGAGTTGCTCTTGCTGGTGGATGCACGCCAGCGCTTGAGTTATTGCAACCGCAGCGCCCAGCAGTTGCTGGGCTGCGAGCCAGGCCAGCCCCTGGGCCTGGCGCTCGACCGGCTGGCCGAGACGTCGCGCACCCGCCTGCTGGCGGCGCTGCAGGCCGGCCGGGCCGACCAGGCCCTCGAGCTGCGCCTGGCCGACGGCCAGGCCCTGCAGATCACGCCCGGGCGGGTGACCGGCAGCGGCTGGGCTTTGCGCGGGCCGCTGCCGGCCACCCGCGCGAGCCAGCCGCCCCTGGCGGCGGCCGCCACCAGCGAGTTGATCCGCCTGCTCTGGGACGCACCCCAGCCGCTGCTGGTGCAGGACACCCGCTTCGTGGTGGTGGCTGCCAACCGGGCTTTTTGCGACGCGCTGGGCTGCCGCCCCGACCAGGTGCTGGGCCAGGACCTGGCCGACGGCCTGCAGGCCGACGAGCAGGCCGAGCTGGCCGATGCCCGCGAGCGCTGGCGCCATGCGCTGGCCGAGCGGCGCCAGCCCGCGCGCACCGCCGAGCTGCGCCTGCCCGCCGGTGCCGGCCCCGAGCGCTGGTTTCGCTATGCGCCGCGCTGGGTCAGCGCCGATGACGGCTCGCCCTTGCTGCTGGCCTTGCTGCAGGATGTGAGCGCCGAGCACCTGGCGCGCAGCCAGGCCGAGCAGTCCGGGCATGAGCTGGACAGCTGGTTCGACCTCAGCCCGATCGGCATGCTGGTCTATGACGACAGCGGTCTGGTGGTGCGCAGCAATGCCGCCTTCGAGGCCCTGGTCGGGCGCAGCCCGGTGATGCTGCGCGACATGCCGGCCGATGTCTGCCAGCTGCTGGCCTGGGAGGGGCAGGCACCGCATCCCGACCTGCAGCGCGATGCCGCGCCGCTGGAGGTGCATGCCACCGTGGCGCTGGCCCATGGGCGGCGCCAGCACCTGCGCGCCAGGCTGCGGGCTCTCACCGGCCCGCAGGGCGGACTTCGGGTGATGGCCGTGGTCGAGGACCGCAGCCTGGAGGACGAACACGACCTGGCCCGGATGGAGATCGGCGCGCTGATGGACACCGCCAGCATCGGCGTGGCCACCTACGAGCCCACCCGCGGCTGGGTCCACAACCGGCCCACGCCGGGTCTGGCCGCCGGCCCTTTCCTGGCCATGGCCGCGCCCGATCCGGCCGACGCGCCGGCCCACGCCCGGCCGGCTGCAGGCGCCGCGCCGCAGGGGGTGGGCCGCGAACAGGTCGAGCCGGCATCGCGCGATGCCTTCGAGCGCCTGCAGCAGGCGGTGCGCGAAGGCCGCCGGGCCCAGGTGCGCTACGCCGTGAACCTGGCTGGCCTGGGCCAGCGCTGGCTGCTGACCCGGGTCGAGCCCGGCGAGCTGGCTGGCGGACGCCCCACCTTGTCGGTGGTCACGCTCGACATCACCGAGCAGGAGCAGGCCCAGCGCCACAGCGAGCAACTGCTGCGCGAGCTGACCACCATCCTGGAGGGCACCAGCACCGGCCTGGCGTCCTTGCGCGGCGAGCACCTGGTGCGTTGCAACCGGCGTTTCGAG
>JAYUQJ010000315.1:0-10109 GCA_043756825.1 Betaproteobacteria bacterium
GCGCGGCCGTCGGTCCACTTGGGGAAGTCCAGCACCACCGCGCTGTGTGCGTGGATGTGGTCGGCCTGCTTCAGCACGTCTTCGGAGTTGGCCAGCAAAAGCGCACCTTCAGTGGCGGCAAGGGTTTGAGCAATGAATCGCATGGGGGTTCTCGGTGTTGTTCAGGGGTGGGCAGCGGTGCTTCGGCGCACGGCGTCGGCAGCCTGGCGAAAGGGCAGGGGCCCCAGGCGCCGTGACGTGTGGATGAAGCGCTCGCCCGGTTGGCGCTCGCGCAGATAGGTGTTGACGACGGCTTCGATCACGTCGGGCACTTCGTCGGCGGCAAACGACGGGCCGATGACCTTGCCCGCCAGCGCGGTGCCGCTGAGCGTGCTGCCGTCGGCGCCCGCCACCGTGACCTGGTACCACTCGCTGCCGTCCTTGTCGACGCCCAGAATGCCAATGTGGCCGCTGTGGTGGTGGCCGCAGCTGTTGATGCAGCCGCTGATGTGCAGGTCGATGTCGCCGATGTCGTGGATCTCGTCCAGGTCCTCGAAACGCTCGGTGATCGCCGCTGCCACCGGAATGGACCGGGCATTGGCCAGGGCGCAGAAATCGCCGCCCGGGCAGTTGATCATGTCGGTCAACAGGCCGATGTTGGGGGTGGCGAAGCCGGCCGCACGGGCGGCCTCGAACAGCGCCGGCAAGTCGGCCTCCAGCACCCAGGGCAGCAGCAGGTTCTGGTCGTGCGTCACCCGCAACTCGCCATGGCTGAAATCGCTGGCCAGCGTGGCCGCCGTGTCCATCTGGTCGGCGGTGGCATCGCCCGGCGGCAGGCCGGCGCGCTTGAGCGACAACGTCACCGCCCGGTAGCCCGCCACCTGGTGGGCATGCACATTGCGCTGCAACCAGCGCTGGTAGGGCAGGGCGGCGGTCGCGGCGCCGGTGGCCAGGTCGGGCGTCGCAGCCTGCGCCACCACGCCGGCCGGGCGTGCGAAACAGGCGGCGACGCGGTCAAACTCGGCCTGCGGGATGAGCTGCGTGCCAGCGCCCAGGTCCTCGGTCAGGATGCGCCGGAACTCGGTTTCCACCGCGTCAAAATACTTCTGTCCCTCGGACTTGACCAGGATCTTGATACGCGCCTTGTAGGCGTTGTCGCGCCGGCCATAGCGGTTGTAGACCCTCACGATGGCTTCCAGAAAGCACAGGACCTGGGCCCAGGGCAGAAAGTCGCGGATCTCGCTGCCGATGATCGGCGTGCGCCCCATGCCGCCGCCCACCAGCACCTGGAAGCCCACCTCGCCGGCGGCGTTCTTCTTCAACTGCAGGCCGACATCGTGCCAGGCGATCGCCGCGCGGTCCTCGGCCGCTCCCGACACCGCGATCTTGAACTTGCGCGGCAGGAAGGCGAACTCGGGATGCAGCGTGCTCCATTGCCGCATCACCTCGGCATAGGGCCGGGGGTCGACGATCTCGTCAGCGGCCACGCCGGCCAGGGCATCGCTGGTGATGTTGCGGATGCAGTTGCCGCTGGTCTGGATGCCGTGCATGTCCACTGCGGCCAGGCGGTCCATCACGTCGGCGGCCTGGGCCAGCGGTATCCAGTTGTACTGCAGGTTCTGGCGGGTGGTGAAGTGGCCGTAGCCGCGGTCGTGGTCGCGCGCGATATCGGCCAGGGTGTGCAGCTGACGGCTGTTGATTTCGCCATACGGCACGGCCACCCGCAGCATGGGCGCGTGGCGTTGCACATACCAGCCGTTCTGCAGGCGCAAGGCGCGGAAGTCCTCGTCGGGCAACTGGCCGGCCACGTGGCGCTGCAACTGGTCGCGGAACTGCGCCGCGCGGGCATGCACGAAGTGGCGGTCGAAATCGGTGTAGGCGTACATCGTGGGCTCCGCTTGAGAAACTGCAGGGGATCAATGGATGACCTTGAGGCCGGCGGTCACCAGGGACACGCACAGCAGTGCCCGCACCAGGCGCTCGGGCATCGATCTGGAGAGCTGTGCGCCCAGCCAGATGCCGGGCAGCGAGCCCAGCAGCAACGGTGCCAGCAGGGCCCAATTCACATGACCCAGCGTGGCATGGCCGATGCCGGCCACCAGGGTCAGCGGCACCGCATGGGCAATGTCGGTGCCGACCAGGCGCTGGGCCGGCAGGCGCGGATACAGCAGCAGGATGAGCGCCGCGCCCAGGGCCCCGGCGCCGATCGACGACAGCGACACCAACACCCCCAGCAGCACGCCGGCCGCGATGGTCAAGCCGGCCTTGCGTCTCTCGGGCAGCCAGCGTTCCAGGCGCAGCGCCAGGCCATGCAGTGCCTGTTTGAACAGCACCACCACGGCGGTGAGCAGCAGGGCGATGCCCAGCGAGAAGGTCAACGCAGCCGCCCAGCCCTTGGTGATGCCGGTGAAGTGCATCAGGGCCACGGTCGCTACCGCCGCCGGGACGCTGCCGGCCAGCATCAGGCCGGTGATGCGGTAATCGACATGGCCGTGCCGGTGGTGGGCCCAGGCGCCGCCCGACTTGGTGAGGGCGGCAAACCACAGGTCGGTGCCGATGGCCACTGCCGGGCTCAGCCTGAAGACGCTGATCAACAGCGGTGTCATCAAGGACCCACCACCCACGCCCGTCATCCCGACGATGGCGCCGATGCCAAACCCGCTGACGATAGCCATCCAGTCCATGTCCATCCCGTGCCACGCACACTGTGTTGCAGAGCAGCATGCCCTGAACGAGGCGCGACTGTACGGGGGCCGCATATACACAACAACGACTAAATAGTTGTCTGCTAATTCCTGCAAAGAATAACGAATTCCAGGGCTGCGCCAACTTCCTACAATCAAGCGCTATGAATCGACGACTTGCAAGCCGAGGCCTGCTGGGTGCGGCCTTGGCTACGGCACTGGCAGCCTGCCAGACCCCTCCCGCCCCGGCCCCGGTGGTCAACGCGCCGGCGCCGCCCAAGCCCTTGCGCCCACCCCGCATCGGGCTGGCCCTGGGCGGTGGCGCGGCGCGTGGCTTTGCCCACATCGGCGTGATCCAGGTGCTGGAAGAGGCCGGCATCAAGCCGGATCTGGTGGTGGGAACGTCGGCGGGCAGCCTGGTGGCGGCGCTGTACGCGGCCGGCCGGCCCGGGGCTGAATTGGCCCGGGTGGCGCTGGCGATGGATGAATCGGCCATCACCGACTGGTCATTTCCTGGCCGCGGCCTGATCCGGGGCGAGGCGCTGGCGCGCTATGTGCGCGAGCAGACCGGCGGCCGCAACATCGAACAGTTGCCAATGCCACTGGGCATCGTCGCCACCGACCTGGACAACGGTCTGCCGATGCTGTTTCAGCGCGGCGATGTGGGCATGGCGGTGCGGGCCTCGAGCGCGGTGCCGGCGGTGTTCCAGCCGGTGCGCATCGGCAGCCGGGAATATGTCGACGGCGGCCTGGTTTCCCCGGTGCCGGTGCGTTTTGCACGGCAGATGGGGGCCGAGCTGGTGGTGGCGGTGGACATCTCCTCACCGCCCGATGGCAATGCCACCGGCGACCCCTTCAAGATGCTGCTGCAGACCTTTGCGATCATGGGCAAGAGCATCAACCAGCTCGAACTGAAGGATGCCGACATCGTGGTGCGACCGGCCCTGGCCGGGGTCTCGAGTGCCGATTTCACGGCCCGCAAGCGCGCCATAGACGCCGGCCGCGCGGCCGGCCTGGCGGCCATGCCGGCGCTGCGGGCGCGCCTGGCGGCCTTGACGCAGTGAGCCTGCGCCGAGCGGGCGTAAAAAAGCCCAGTGGCAAGCCACTGGGCTGAAGGTACCCGGAAAGCTACTTTCAAGAGGTACCGAGGAGACAACCAATCACGTTCGTTGCGGCTCGCCCACCGCAACCCTCGGTCTGAGGACCGGGGGTTGGATAAGTTCCGCAGCGTTTTCAGTGGTCCCGGTGGGTCCGCAGGTCAGGCAACGCGCTTGACCGCCTTGGTGGCGACCTGGCTGGCCTTGACCGCCGAGGCGGCGACGGCGTTGAAGTTGGATTCGGCCATCTCGGCGGCTTGCTTGCTGGCCTTCTGCACTGACTCGAACGCATTGTTGGCGGCCGAAATGGCTGACTTCACCAGCGTGACCGCGTTCTCGCTGCCGGCTGGCGCATTCTTGACGGCGCTATCGACCGCCGACATGAAGTTCTTCTGCAGATCGGCGAACTGGGCTTCAGCGGCCTTGGTGAAGTCGGCGGTGGTGGCCGCTGCGATGTCATAGATGTGGCGGCTGTAGGCAGCGGCCTTTTCGGCCGACGGCTGCAGCAGGTTGGCTTGCAGGGCCATCAGCTCTTGCGCGTCCTTGGCGCCCAGGGCGGCCTTGGTGTTCTCCGCTGATTCGGCCAGCGTGGCCTTGGCGACTTGCAGGTTCAGTTCAACCAGCTTTTCCACGCCGTCAAAGGCCTTGTTGGTCAGGCTGAACAGGGTTTCGAGGTTGGCCTTGCTGGCGGCGGCGATCTGGTCTTGGGTCAGGTAGGTCATGGTTCACTCCAGGTGGTTGACACGAATTTACTAAATTGCTGCATTGCAACATAAACCGAAGTATAGACCCGGCCGGCATGAAAGCAAGCGATTTTGTTGCGTTGCAACAAATAACTTCAATTTTCCCGGGGTCGGGCGCTGCGGCGCCTGCAAACCCGCGGCCTGCCGGCCCGGCTGGGCACAATCGGCGCCACGATGCAGGTGTTCAGCAACCCCCACTTGTCTCTGGCCCTGCCGCCCGGGCACCGCTTTCCGATGGCCAAGTACAGCCTGCTGCACGGCCGGGTCGAGACCGAGGTCCCAGGCCTGCGCCTGCAGACCAGCGCGCCCGCCAGCGAGGGCGAACTGGCACTGGCCCACAGCCCCGACTACATCCAGGCGGTGTTGCAGGGCACCCTGTCGGCTGCAGCGCAGCGCGAGATCGGCTTCCCGTGGTCGCAGGCAATGGTGCAGCGCAGCCTGGCTTCGGTGGGTGCCACGATTGCCGCTGCCAGGGCCGCGCTGGATCAAGGGGTGGCGGCCCAGTTGGCAGGCGGCACCCACCATGCCCAGGCCGACAAGGGCGCCGGCTTCTGTGTCTTCAACGATGTGGCGGTGGCCGGGCGGCTGATGCAGGCCGAAGCCCATCGGCTGCACCGGCGCGGCCTGCCGCTGTGGGTGATCGACCTGGATGTGCACCAGGGCAATGGCACGGCGGCCATCTTTCAGGACGACCCGACGGTGTTCACCCTGTCGCTGCACGGTGGGCGCAATTTTCCGTTCCGCAAAGTGGCGGGCGACCTGGATGTCGACCTGCCCGACGGCTGCACCGATGCGCCCTACCTGGCCGCGTTGGACCGGGCGCTGGACCAGGCCTGGCAACGCATGGCGGCAGCCGGCCGGCCACCCGGTCTGGCCTTCTACCTGGCGGGTGCCGACCCGCATGAGGGCGATCGGCTGGGCCGGCTGAAGCTCAGCGCCAGCGGCCTGGCCGAACGCGACCGCCGGGTGCTGGCCCTGCTGGGCCTCAAGCAGGTGCCCGTGGCGGTGTTGATGGCCGGCGGCTACGGGCACGACATCCATGCCACCGTGGCGCTGCAGCTTGCGACGGTTCGACTGGCGCAGCAAGCCTGGTCGGCGTGGCAGACCCGGCCCGGCCCTGGGCGCTTAAGCGGCCACTAGAATCCGCGCGCTGCCACCCCCCCGGAGACCCCTGATGCGCATCGGCCGCTTGTTGTTGACCTGCGGCCTGCTCGCAGGCTGCGGCCTGGCCCAGGCTGGCGAGCTCGACGGCCGCGCGCTGTCAGCCTGGTGGGGTCTGCCGTTTGCCGGCATGTTGCTGTCGATCGCGCTGATGCCGCTGCTGGTGCCGCACTTCTGGCATCACCACTTTGGCAAGGTGGCCGCCGGCTGGTCGCTGGCGATGTTGATCCCGTTTGCCTTGACTTTCGGCGCCAGCGCCGCTAGCCAGGCGCTAGTGCACATCCTGCTGGCCGAGTACATCCCCTTCATCGTGCTGCTGACAGCCCTGTTCACGGTCTCGGGAGGCATCTATGTGCGTGGCAATCTGCACGGCAGCCCGCTGCTCAATACCGGCGTGCTGGCCTTGGGCGCAGTGTTGGCCAGCCTGATGGGCACCACCGGCGCGTCGATGCTGCTGATCCGCCCGCTGATCCGTGCCAACGACAATCGCAAGCACACGGTGCATGTGTTCGTGTTCTTCATTTTCATCGTCAGCAATGTGGGCGGCTCGCTGACCCCGCTGGGCGATCCGCCGCTGTTCCTGGGTTTTCTGAAGGGCGTCGACTTCTTCTGGACCGCGCGCCACCTGATGCCGGAGACCTTGTTCATGGTCGCCTCGCTGCTGGCCCTGTTCTACGGACTGGACCGCTACTGGTACCGGCGTGAAGGGGTACTGCCGCAGGACCCGACACCCGACAACGCATCGCGCTTCGGCCTGGACGGCCTGGTCAACCTGCTGCCCTTGGCCGCAGTGGTGGGCCTGGTGCTGATGAGCGGCACCTGGAAACCCGGTGTGGTGTTGCACCTGCTGGGCACCGAGGTCGAGCTGCAGAACGCCGTGCGCGACGGCCTGTTGGTGCTGGTGACGGCGGTTTCGCTGTGGATCACCCCGCGCGGCGTGCGCGAGGCCAACCAGTTCGGCTGGGGTCCGATGCAGGAAGTGGCCAAGCTGTTCATCGGTATTTTCGTGACCATGCTGCCGGTCTTGGCGATGCTCAAGGCCGGCCTGAACGGCCCGATGGCTGCCGTGGCTCGGGCGGTCACAGGCCCTGACGGCCAGCCGCTGCCCTGGGCCTACTTCTGGTTGTCGGGCCTGTTGTCGTCCTTCCTGGACAACGCACCCACTTACCTGGTGTTCTTCAACCTCGCCGGCGGCGACCCGGTGCTGTTGATGGGCACGCTGGCCACCACGCTGGCGGCGATCTCGGCCGGTTCGGTCTTCATGGGCGCCAACAGCTATATCGGCAATGCGCCCAACTTCATGGTCAAGGCCATCGTCGAGGACCGCGGCCTGCGCATGCCCAGCTTCTTCGGCTACATGGCCTGGTCCTGCGGCATCCTGCTGCCCCTGTTCGTTGCCATCACCTTTATCTGGATGCGCTGACATGGCCGCCGCTGCCCGTGCCCGTGTGCTGGTGACGATCCCGATGTTCGACAGCGTGCTCGACAGGCTGCGGGCGTCCTTCGAGGTCGACGCCGTCGGCGATACAGCGCTGGAAGACCCTGCCGCGCTGGCCGCGCGCGCCCAGGGCTGCGTCGGGCTGATCGTGGCCGGCACGCCGCGCATCGACGCAGCGCTGCTGGCGGCCTGCCGGTCGATCAAGGCGGTTTGCAGCATGGCGGTGGGCTTCAACAATATCGACCTGCCGGCCTGCACCACGGCTGGCGTGCTGGTCAGCAATGCACCCGACGTGCTGACCGAGACCACCGCCGACTTCGGCTTTGCGCTGATGATGGCCACCGCCCGGCGCATCACCGAGAGCGAGCATTTCCTGCGCGCCGGCCGTTGGACCCAGTGGCGCTACGACTTGTTCGCCGGTGCCGATGTGCATGGCACCACCTTGGGCGTGCTGGGCATGGGCCGCATCGGCCAGGCTATTGCCCGCCGCGGCGCGCTGGGCTTCGGCATGCCGGTGCTTTACCACAACCGCAGCCGGCTGGACGGCGCCACCGAGCAGGCGCTGGGTGCCCGCTGGGTCAGCAAGGACGACCTGCTGCGCCAAGCCGATCACCTGGTGATCGTGGTGCCCTACAGCCCGGTGTCGCACCACCTGGTGGGCGCGGCCGAACTGGCGCTGATGAAGCCCACGGCCACGCTGACCAACATCGCCCGCGGCGGCGTGGTCGACGATGCGGCTTTGGCCCAGGCCTTGGGCGAGCGGCGCATCGCCGCGGCCGGGCTGGACGTGTTCGAGGGTGAACCTGCGGTGCACCCGGGCCTGCTGAGCGTGCCCCAGGTGGTGCTCACCCCGCATATCGCCAGCGCCAGCCTGCCCACCCGCCGGGCGATGGCCGACCTGGCCGCGCGCAACCTGCTCGCCGCGCTGGGCCTGGGCCCCGAGGCCGGCCACCCGCCCACCGCCCTGAACCCGCAGGTGCTGGCCGCCCCTGCGTGATGCCCGGTATTGGCCCGGTATTGGCCCGATGCCAGTGCGGGGCCGGCCCCGGCGCCGGTCAGCAGCCATTGATCCGTTTTGGGCCAAGCGGCCCGGGCCGCACCCGGGTTTGTCCTCTCGGCGCGTGCTTGCTGCTGCCCCGACCATCCGGGATGCCGTGCGCCAGCGTCGCGCGCTTTCAGTTCACGAGGAGACCCGCATGAGCACCCGTTTCAAGATCAACGGCAAGGCCGTCGAGGCCCAGGCCGAACCCAGCACCCGCTGCTGTGGGTGATCCGTGACGAGATCGGCCTGACCGGCACCAAATTCGGCTGCGGCGCGCAGCTCTGCGGCGCCTGCACCGTGCACCTCGACGGTCAGGCCATCCGCTCCTGCGGTACGCCGCTGTCGGCGGTGGCCGGCAAATCGGTGGCCACCATCGAGAGCCTGTCGCGCAACAACAGCCATCCGCTGCAAAAGGCCTGGATCGCGCATGACGTGCCGCAATGCGGTTATTGCCAAAGCGGCCAGCTGATGAGCGCGGCGGCGCTGCTGGCCAGGAACAAGAAGCCCAGCGACAACGAGATCGACCAGGCCATGAGCGGCAACCTGTGCCGCTGTGGCACCTATGTCCGGGTGCGCGCCGCGATCAAGACTGCGGCCGCCGAGATCAGCGGCAAGAAGGCCTGAGGGGAATGACCATGACTGACATCAGCCAAGACAGCAGCACCGCCGTTTCGCGTCGCGGTTTCATGCAGGGTTCGGCCAGCGTTGCCGGCGGCCTGATGGTGGGCGTGAGCCTGCCGCTGGCCGGCCCGGCCCAGGCCGCCGGCACCCTGCACACCCCCAATGCCTGGGTGCACATCGCCGACGACAACACCATCACGCTGATCTCGGCCCGGTCCGAGATGGGGCAGGGGGTCTACACCTCGATGCCGATGCTGATCGCCGAGGAACTGAACGTCGATATCAAGAAGGTCAAGGTGGCCTTTGCGCCCCCGGGCAAGGTCTACGGCAATGCGCTGATCTTTGGCTTGCAACTTACCGGCGGGTCCACCTCGGTGCGCGAGGGTTGGGAGAAGCTGCGCATCGCGGGCGCCCAGGTGCGCGAGATGCTGGTGGCCGCAGCCGCTGCCAAATGGGGCGTCGACGCCGGCAGCCTGCAGGCCGTGGACGGCCGGGTGATGGGCCCGGGCGGCAAGGTGGCCACTTATGGCCAGCTCGCCGAAGCCGCGTCCAAGCTCACCGCGCCCGAGAAAGTGGCGCTCAAGGACCCAGCCAGTTCCGCATCGTCGGCAAGCGTGTCACCCGGCTGGACACGCCGGCCAAGGTCAACGGCACGGCGATCTTCGGCATGGATGTCAAGCTGCCCGGCATGGTGTATGCGAGCCTGGAGCAGTGCCCGGTGCTGGGCGGCAGCGTGAAGAGCTACGACGCCAGCCGCGCCAGGACGATGCCCGGCGTGGTGGACGTGGTTCAGATCCCGGATGGCATCGCGGTGGTGGCCAAGACCTACTGGCAGGCGCGCAAGGGCCGCGAGGCACTGACCATCGTTTGGGACGAGGGCGCGAATGCCAACCTCAACACTGCGGCGATGTTTGCCGGCACCCGGGCCGCGTTGAGCAGCGGCAAGCCCATCCCGGTGCGGCCGAACGTCGGTGACGCCGACGACGCCATCAACCGCGCCGCCAAGGTGGTCAGGGCCGAGTATTTCACGCAGAACGAGACGCACTTGCCGATGGAGCCGATGAACTTCACGGTCCATTACGACAGCGGCAAGGTGCTGCTGATCGGCCCTACCCAATGGCCCGATGCGGCCCAGGGCGCGGTGGCCAAGGCCCTGGACGTCAAGCCCGAGAACGTTTCGGTGCAGTCCACTTTCCTGGGCGGCGGTTTTGGCCGGCGCATCGACCTCGACTTCATCCTGCAAGCCGCGCAGATCAGCAAGGCGGTGAACAAGCCGGTCAAGCTGATCTGGTCGCGTGAAGACGACATGACGCACGACTTCTACCGCCCGCTGGCCGTGCACCA
>JAYUQJ010000316.1:0-10096 GCA_043756825.1 Betaproteobacteria bacterium
TCGTCCAGCAGCTCTTCGCGGCTGACGTCGAACAGGTGCAGTTGCAGCTGCTCGTCCAGTTCCAGGCTGCTGATCAGCCACTGCACGCCGCGCCAGGCCGATTCCAGCTGCTGGAAGGCCGGCGCATGCAGCAGCTCGCGCATCTGGTCGGTGACCGCGGCATCCACTGACTTGATGAGGCTGGCCTGCTGCGGCGCGATGTCGGGCACGATGTGCGGCGCCACGATGCGGCGGATCAAGGCATCGATGCTGGCCGCCGCGGTGGTGTCGGGCGATGCCACTGGCTGGGCCGCAGCCGATGCAGCCTGGGCCACCGGGTTGCCGCCCAGCAGTTGCGCAAGCAGGCCCGCCTCGGCGGATGCGGGCGCCGCAGGCGCTGCCGGGGCCGGGCCCGGCGCGGCAGCGCTGCCTTGGCGCAACTCGGCGGCGGCCTGGGCAAAGCGCACCGGGTCGGCCAGGCGCTGGCGCATCTCGCGCAACGCGCGAAAGACATCCAGCCGCGCATACAGGCTGTCGGGGTGAAAGTCTTCGCGCTCGGCAAAGTCCACCTCGCCGCAGCGCAGCAGCGCACGCGGCATCAGGCGCTGCATCACCGTGTCCAGGTTGTCGACATCCACCTTCAGCGTGGGCCGCTGCGCCAGGGCCGGCCGCGCGGTCGCGCTCTGGCCGCTGAAGTCGCCGATCACCAGCAGGCGCATCGGCCCGCGATCGCTGATGCTGGTGATGCGCGGGCCATCCTGACGGCTTAAACTCAGATTGAACTCCATGCGTCCGGGCATCGGCAGGCTCCAGTGGGCAGATCCATGGCGGCCAACGGCCCCGGGTTTGTATTGGGTTTGCGGTGCGGTCAGTTTGCACCGTCTCCACCGTCTCGAGCAACAGGAACTTGCATGTCCACGCCCCCCGACGTCGCCCCCGATCCCCAGGCCGAAGTATTGCAGCAGGCGATGCAGCACCAGCAGCAGGGCCGCCTGGATGAGGCCGAGCAGGCCTATCTGCAGGTACTGGAGCGTGCACCGGAGCAGCCCGACGCGTTGCACCTGCTGGGCGTGCTGCAGGCCCAGCGTCGAAATTTTGCCCAGGCGCAAGACCTGATCATGCGGGCGATCGCGGCCAACCCGGGTGAAGCAATGTTCTACAACAACCTGGCCAATGTCTGTGTCGAGCGGGGCCTGCGCACCGAGGCCGAGGCGCTCTACGTCAGGGCCATCGAGCTCGACAACAGCCGCCTGGATGCGCTGAGCAACCTGGGCCTGCTGCTCGGCAAGACCGGCCGAACGGAAGATGCCGAGCGGCTGCTGTTGCGCGCGGTGGAACTGGCCCCCAACAATCCCGACTGGCGCCAGAACCTGGCCAACCTTTATCTCAAACTGGGGCGCGAGTCCGATGCCCTGCAGCACTGCCACGACGGCCTGGTGGTCGCCCCACGCAACCGGGTCTTGCGTTCCCTGCTGGTCATGGGCTACACCGCCGGCGGCCACACCGAACGGGCCACCGAAGTGCTGCGCGAGTGGGTGAAGTCAGCGCCAGACGACCCCTACCCGCGTCATCACCTGGCCGCCGTCACCGGCGAGCAGGTGCCCGAGCGCGCCGACGACCACTATGTGACCAGCGTCTTCGACGGCTTTGCCGCCAGCTTCGATGCCAAGCTGGCCGATCTTGCTTACCAGGCGCCTGCCTTGGTGGCCGCCGAGGTGGCCCGCCTGATGCCCGCGCCCACCCGCGCGCTGACGGTGCTGGACGCCGGCTGCGGCACCGGCCTGTGCGGGCCCCTGCTGGCGCCCCATGCCAGGCAGTTGATCGGCGTCGACCTGTCGGTCGGCATGCTGCGCCGGGCCGACGACCGCAAGGTCTATGACGGTCTGTACAAGGGTGAACTGGTGGCCTTCCTCACCCACAGCGGGCAGCGCTTCGACCTGGTGGTGTCGGCCGATACGCTGTGTTATTTCGGCAATTTGTCGGGTTTTGCGGCTGCGGCGGCCCAGGCCCTGGAGCCTGGTGGCGCCCTGGTCTTCACGGTCGAGGCCAGCACCGGCCCAGCCCCTGAATCGGGCTTCCGCTTGCAGGGGCACGGCCGTTATAGTCATTCGGATCACTACGTCAGGTCGGTGCTGCAGAGCGCTGGTCTGCAAGAGGTCTCGCTGCAGAGCGTGTTCCTGCGCAACGAGAATGCCAAGCCGGTGGACGGCTGGCTGGTCTCGGCCAGGGCGCCGCGCAGTCACTGAATCGGAATCGAGGTTCTATGGCGCAAAAGCCGCTTCAGATGGCGCTCAAATCGGGCGCAGGAGACAAGTTGCGCTTCCTGTCGATGTCGGCCCAGGAAGAGATCTCGCGCCTGTTCGAGTACCAGATCATCGCGGTATCGGAGGACGGCGCGATCTCAGCCGACGGCGTGCTGGGCAAACCGGTGGCTGTGTCACTGGAACTGGGCGAAGAAAAGACGCGCTGGTTCCACGGCATCGCCACGTCCTTCGGCATCGAGGGCGGCGAAGGCCGCACGGTCAGCTACCGCCTCACGGTCCGGCCCTGGTTGTGGTTGCTGACCCGATCAGCCGACCTGCGCATTTTTCAGGACAAGTCGGTGCCCGACATCATCAAGGCGGTCTTCGACGAGTACCAGGGCGCTGTGACGTTCAACCTGTCCGGCAGCCACAAGCCGCGCACCTATTGTGTGCAGTACCGCGAGACCGACTTCAATTTCGTCTGCCGCCTGATGGAGGAAGAAGGCATCTTCTTCTGGTTTGCGCACAGCGAATCCAAGCACGAACTGATGTTGGCCGACAGCCCCAGCGCGCATCTGGTCGCACCCGGTTTCGACAAGGTGATGTTCCGGGTGCACCAGCAAGTGCTGGCCGAACAGGCCGCCATCCATGAATGGCATATGCGCCATGAGATCCAGTCCGGCAAGATGGCCTTGCGCGACTACAACTTCGAGAAGCCGAGCACCGACCTCACCGCTGCGCCGCCCGAGCATGCCCGCAAGCACGGCGAGTCCAAGCACGAGGTTTATGACTACCCCGGCCTGTATGCCGACAAGGCGGCGGGCATGGACATCGCCAAGCTGCGCCTCGAAGAGGCGGCGTCGCGCTTTGGCCGCTTCACCGGCCAGGGCAACACGCCCGGCCTGGCGGCGGGCGCCAAGTTCTCGCTGATCGACCACCCGCGCAAAGACCAGAACGCCGCCTATGTGGTGCTGGCCACCCAGATCGACATGCGCCTGCCCGGCTACGAAACCACCGCCGGCGCCGACTCCGGCTTCCTCTGCCGTTTCACCTTGCAGCGCTTTGATGAGCCCTTCCGGCCTGCACGCATCACCCGCAAGCCCAGTGTGGCCGGCCCGCAGACCGCGCGGGTGGTGGGCGGTGGCGCGGACGGCGATATCGAGCCCGACCCGTATGGCCGGGTCAAGGTGCAATTCCACTGGGACCGGCTGGGCAAGAAGAACGCCAGCAGCTCTTGCTGGGTGCGGGTGGCCTCGCCGTGGGCCGGCAATGGCTTCGGCATGATTGCGTTGCCGCGCATCGGCCATGAGGTGGTGGTCGATTTCCTCGAGGGCGACCCCGACCAGCCGCTGATCACCGGCCGGGTGCACAACGCCGAGAACATGCCCCCCTACGAGTTGCCCGCCCACGCCTCGGTCAGCACGGTCAAGAGCCGCAGCGTCAAGGGTGCGGCGGACGGGTTCAACGAACTGCGCTTCGAAGACAAGAAAGACGGCGAATATGTCTGGATGCAGGCCCAGAAAGACCGTTTCGAGGTGGTGGAGGAAACCCTCAAGAGCCAGATCGGCAAGGACGAGCACCGCACCGTCAAGAAAGACCGCAAAGAGCTGATCGAAGGCGAATACCACCTCACCGTGACCAAGGGCGTGAAGCAGAAATTCGACGCCAAGTTCAGCGTCGACACCGCCGAAGACATCCTCTTCAAGGCCGGCAAGGGCTTCAGCCTGAAGACCGGCAAGGACATCGCGGTCGAGTCCGGCACCGCCATCTCGTTCAAGGCAGGCACCGACGGGCATGTCAAGGTGGGCAAGAACCTGGGTGTCGATGGCGGCATGAATATCCACATCAAGGGCGGCATGAATGTGGTGATCGAAGCCGGCATGCAGGTCACCCTCAAGGCCGGCCCCTCGTCGGTGGTGCTGGGGCCGGACGGGGTGTCGATCACCGGGCCGATGGTCAAGATCAACTCGGGCGGCGGGCCCGGCTCGGGCAGCGGCGCCAGCCCGGTGGCACCCACTGCGCCCGAGGCGCCGCAAAAGCCCGAAGCGCCCAAAGACCCCTTGACGCACCGTTGAGCCCGCGCCCAACGGCTGTCCCCGTCGCCCTGGTGAAGCCGCACCACCCGCATGCAAGCTGAAGACACCCCCGCCCTGGAGGCCCAGGCCTGGCGCGATTTCGTCGCCCAGCTGGCCGACCACCTTGCCGGCCGCTGGCCTGCGATGCCCGAGCGCCTGGCCGACCGCTACCCCGCCTTCATCGACCTGGCGGTGCAGCAAGCGCTGGACAAGGGCCTGTACCGGGCCGCCAGCGTGGCCCGCTTCGTCAACCTCTGGTTCGTCTGGGGCCCGGCCTTCCAGGACAAGCCCGGCTTCGAATGGGCGCCGCCGCTGCTGGCCACGGCGGGCCGCAATGAGTGGCTGGCGCTGCACCAACTGGTGCAGCACTCGCTGCAGGAACTGCAGCGTCTGCCCGGCGCCCGCATCGAGCCTCAGGCCCTGATGGCGGCGGATACCGCTGTGCTGGAAACCTTCGGCCCGCTCGGCCGCTACGGCCAGATGCGCCGGGCCGAGCCGCTGCCCGCACCGGCCAGGGCCTGCGATCTGGAGGCAGCCGACATCCGTTTGCAAGACGAGGGCGCGCACCAGCAGTACCGCCTGACACCCGGCCAGGGCTGGCAGCGTGGGGCCGCGGCGATGCCTGGCGCGCTGCGGGTGGATGCCGGCCATCCCATGCCGCCCCTGCTGGCCGCGCTGTCGCCGCTGGCCGGCCAGGGGCAGGCCTTTCGCCTGCAGGTGCGCGCCCGCCACATCGCGGTGTGTGACGGCGACAAGCACCCGGCCCTGCTGTTCGCCGGGCCGCATGGTCAGTGGTCCTGGGCCGGCCACGAGGCCAAGGCCGCCAGCTGGCCCCTGACCACCCGCGAGCCCGCCCTGCCGGCCGCCGGGCCCGGCACCGCGATCGCCGAGGAGACATCGCCCGAGCTGCAGCGCCTGGACATCGAGACCTGCGGCCTGCGCGACCAGGGCGAGGCGATCGGGCCGCAGCAGGTCACGGTTTCGGTCTGGCCCGCCACCCAATGGTGGATCGAACTTCAGCGCAACCCGCCCGAGCCGCAGGCCTTGCTGCCGGGCAGCCGTGCCTGGACACCCGGCACCACCCGGTGTCGGGTAGAGCGCGACGGCTCCGCCCAGGATGCGCAGCCCTTGCGCAAGCAATTCGAGAGTGGCCTGGACGGCGCGGTGGCCGCAGCCCTCAAAAGCCTGGGCGAGGCCTGGCAAGGGCTGCCCGGCCTGGCATCGGCCAGCCTGGACGCTGAATTGGGCCTGCTCACCGGGCAGGCCAGCTTGAGCTGGGGCTGGCACTTCGGGCCCGGCGGCCTGGACGGCCCGGCGCTGATGCGGGTGCTGGGCCAGCTCGCGCTGGTGGCCTGCCGGGCCGACCTGCAACTGCGCGGTGAGCTGACGGCGGCTGACGCCCCGTCCGCCTGGCTGGCCGACAGCCGCAGCAAGATCGGCCTGCGATTTGCCGGTGAGTGTGGCCTGCAGCAAACGCTGCTGCGCGAGTTGCCGCAGCCCGCCCTGGCCGACCTGCTGGGTGGCGCCGTGGCGCGCTGGCGCTTCCCGGCCGAAATCACCCTGGACGCGCTGGCCACCGACGCGGGACGCATCCTGCAACAAGCCGGCCCGGTGACCGGCGCCCTGGTGGGCGAAGCCGGCCTGCGCCCGCGCACCACCGGCGGCAGCGGCTGGGAATGGTTCGCCGCGCTGCGCATCGAGCCGGTGGCGCTGCCGCTCAGCCTGACCGACCCGCTGCTGGGCACCTTGCACCAGACCCTGCCGGTGTTGCCGGCCCTGACCCTGCTGAACTGGAGCCTGGGCTGATGGACCGCTTGCTGGTCTTGCGTCTGGACGTCTTGGGCTGCAGCGCCGAGGCGGTGCTCAATGGCGTGCCGCTGGTGCGTGTGGGCGGCGCGCAGACCGCCGCCACCTTGCCGGTGCACGAGTACTGGCTGGCCGGCAACAACGAGGTCGAGCTGCTGATCCACCCGCCCGCGCCAGGCGCGGCAGCCCTGCCCGAGCCGCGCCTGTCCGACGGCCAGGCCTGGGCCACGCTGCGCCTGCTCTTGCCCCGGGTCGGCAGCACGGCCAACCCGGCGAATGCGCGCACCGTGGCCCAGCTTGATTGGGCGCCCCCGGCCGATGAGGTCTACGAAGCCCCCGCCAGCGTGCGCAAGCTGGTCGACCTGCCGATTGCCTTTCCGCGCTGGCGTTGGCTGGACGCGCCAGCCGTCACCGAAACGCCCGCGCTCAAGAAGGACGCGGCCGCTTTCTTGCTGGAGATCGCCTTGGGTCTGGCACGCGGCAACCCCGAGCCCCTGATCCAGGCCTCGCGCTTGCGGCTTGAAGAACTGGCCCAGGCCTACCAGCGCCCCCTGGCCGACGACGTGGCCCGGCTGCGCCAGCAGGTGCAGCAGCTGCATGCCGCGCAGGCCTTGAAGCCGGCGCTGCCCGCTGCTGGCAAGCTGCTGTTGCGGCCGGTGGCCGGCACCCGCCTGCTGGAATGCCTGACCCCCGACGGTCAGCCTCTGCTGCAGAGCCCGGTAGCAGGCGGCGGCCGGGTGTCGTGGCCGATCCGCATGGCCGCCGTCGAAGGGCGGTTTTATGTCTTGCGTTAGCACCCGGCAGCGGCCGTCCACCACCCCAGCCCGCCCAGGAGTCTCCCGATGATCGTGCTGACCGTGCTCAGCTACAGCGGCGTCCCCAGCGAAGGGCTGTCAGCCCGCTTCGATGAGCTGGGCGGCAGCATCGGGCGCGCCGACAACAACCAGCTGGTGCTGCCCGACCCGGAGCGCAGCATCTCGCGCCTGCATGCCAAGGTCATCTTCCGCAGCGGCCAGTACGCCATCGTCGACAACGGCAGCAACCCCATCGGCGTCAACGGCGCGGCAGTACCCGCCGGGCGCGAGCAGATGATCCGCCCCGGCGACGAGGTGCAGATCGGCAGCTATTTGCTCAAGGTCTCCGAGGCCCCGGCCGCTGGCGCCGCGTCGGCCAATCCCTTTGCCGACCTCTTCGGCGACGGCGCACAGGGCCTGGCCGGCCCGGTCTCCCCGCCGTCCGCCAGCGCCTGGGCCTCGCCGCCGATGGTGTCAGCTGCGCCCGCACCGGGCGGATTCGCGGCGCCGCCCGCGGCCGGTGGCATGCCACCGATGCGCAGTGCGGCCGCCCCTGCGTCATTCGGCGCGCCGGCCGCGTCGCGCTGGGACGCACCTGCGGCGGGCTGGCCTGCACCTGCCCAGCCGGCCCCTGCCGCGCCTGCGGGCGGTGGCGGCGTGCTGGGCGACGACTGGGATTTTCTCGCCCCGGCGCCCCCAGCTGCAGCCGCCTTCGGCGCGCCTGCCGATGCCCTGGGCGGCTTCGCGGCGCCCGCGTCGGCCGGTTCGGCCCTGGGCCTGTCGATGGGGCCTGGCGCCGTGGATTCACTTGACAGCCTGTTCGGCCTGGGCAACGCCCCGACCAGCGGTGACCCCCTGGGGGCGGCACCGGCCCAGGCCTTCCTGTTGCAGCCCAATATGGCCGGCCATGCCGACCCGCTGCAGGCGCTGGGTCGCCAGGCCACCGACACCGGCGCCAGCCTGTCGGACCATGTGTCCGAGCTCCACACGCCCATGCCCCTGCCCCGGCGCGCAGCCCCACCACCCCTAAACCGGGGTGAGCCGGGGACGGCACTGCCCGCGCCGGCCCCGGCCGGCATGCCTGCCGGCGCCATCTTCAGTTGGGACGATCCGCCGCGCGACGGCCGCCTGGTCACCCTGCCGGGCATGGCGCGCAACCCGGCTGCGCCGTCGGGCCAGGCCGCCGGCGTGGTTGCGGCGGCGGCCACAACGCCTGCGGTCTTGTCCGATCCGATGGCCGATCCCTTGTTTGGCGCGCTCTTCGATCCGCCCGTCAACCCGGTCTCCGCAGACCGGCCGGATCCGCTCGTCGACCCCCTGGCCGACCTGCTGTCCTCAGGCCTGCCGCCACCCTTCGCGGCAACACCGGCCGCGCTCGCGCCCGCAGCCGCTGCGGCAGCCCTGCCCAGCGCGGCCGCAAGCGCACCCGCAGCTGCATCCCACTGGCAGGCCCCAGCAGCAGCGCCGGCACCGGTCAGCGCCGACAACGCCGCGCTGCTTGCCGCATTGAAACAAGGCCTGGGCGTAGCCGGGCTGCGGCTTGACAGCCTGAACCCGGAACTGATGTTGCTGGTGGGACAACTGCTGCGCGAATCCACCCGGGGCGCGGTCGAGCTGCTGGTGGCGCGCGCCGCGCTGAAACGCGAAATGCGCGCCCAGATGACCATGATCGTTGCGCGCGAGAACAACCCCCTGAAGTTCTCGCCGTCGGTGGAGGTGGCGCTGCAGCATCTGCTGGCACCCACGACGCCGGGTTTCATGCCGGCTGCGGCCGCCGTGCGCGACGCGTTTGACGACCTGCGGGCACATCAACTGGGCGTGATGGCCGGCATGAAGGCCGCGCTAGAGGGCGTGCTGCAGCGTTTCGACCCGCAGCAGCTGGAGGCCAAGCTCACCACCCGGTCGGCGATCGACAGCCTGATCCCCTCGACCCGCAAAGCGCGCTTGTGGGAATCGTTTCAGCAGCTCTTCAGCCAGTTGTCCAGCGAAGCGCAGGACGATTTCGACGAACTGTTCGGCAAGGCCTTCCTGCGCGCCTACGAGGCGCAGCTCGATCGCATGCATGCCGAACCCGGCCCGAGGTGACGGCGATGTTGGCGCTTGAGGTAGCCCTGCTCACAAACCGCGGCGGTCGCAATTACAACGAAGATGCCTGCGGTCATTGGCATTCGGAACGCCACCTGTGCTGCGTGCTGGCCGACGGTGCCGGGGGTCATGGGGGTGGCGACATCGCCTCGAAGATCGCGGTCCAGGAGCTGATCGGCCGCTTCTCGCGCGAGCCCTCGCAGGACGGTCATGCCCTGGCTGCGCTGGTGCGACACACCAACGACGCCCTGATCGGCCAGCGCGTGGCCGGCACGCCGCGCCAGGACATGCACAGCACCGCTGTCTGCCTGGTCATCGATTTCGTCGACCACCTGGCACATTGGGCCCATGCAGGCGATTCGCGCATGTACTGGCTGCGTGCCGGCCAGGTGCATGCACGCACCCGCGACCACAGCCTGGTGCAGGCCCTGGTCGATGCCGGCGTGCTGACCGAGCAACAGATGCAGGGCCATCCCAAACGCAGCGAACTGCGCTCGGCCCTGGGCATTCCGCCCGAGCAATTGGAGGTCACCGGCAGCAACGGCGAAGACGCGGTGCAGGCCGGTGACGTGTTCATGCTGTGCACCGACGGCCTCTGGGAATACATCGCCGACGATGTGCTCGAGCGCAGCCTGGCCGCCGCCAGCACCCCGCGCGACTGGCTGGACGCGCTGTCAGCCGAGGTGGTCGCCGCCGCCGGTCACAAGACCAGCCACGACAACTACACCGCCCTGGTGGTGTGGACCCGCCCCGCCTGAGCCACAGGAGTCAAACATGGCCATCCACACCTGCACCGGCGCGATGATGAAATGCGCCATGGGCATGGCACCGTCAACTTTCAATGCCACGCCCAAGATGGTGATGACTGGCAACATGCCGGCCGGCAACATCATGGACTTCGTGCCGATGATGAACATCCCGCCCTTCGGCGCCTGCATGAGCATGTCCAACCCGATGGTGGCGGCCGCCACAGCCGCCGCGCTGGGGGTTCTGACTCCGATGCCCTGCATCCCTGTGCCGGTGGGTCCGTGGAAGCCCGGCGCGCCCACCGTGCTGGTGGCCGGCATGCCGGCGCTGAACAATTCGTCCACCCTGAACTGCGCCTGGGCCGGGG
>JAYUQJ010000317.1:0-10062 GCA_043756825.1 Betaproteobacteria bacterium
TGGTTGGCAATTCGCTCTCTTTGCTGGACTGAAATCATGCAATTCACCGACCTCAAAGCACAGTACATCGCACTCAAGTCCGATATCGATGCCCGCATCCAGCGGGTGCTGGACCACGGCCAGTACATCATGGGCCCCGAGGTGGCCGAACTGGAATCGGCGCTGACCGCCTACACCGGCGCGCCCCACTGCGTGACCGTGGCCAGCGGCACCGAGGCGCTGCTGATCGCGCTGATGGCCATCGGCCTGAAGCCCGGCGACGAGGTCATCACCACGCCCTTCACCTTTGCCGCCACCGCCGAGGTGATCGTGCTGCTGGGCGGCAAGCCGGTGTATGTCGATATCGAGCCTGGCACCTGCAACATCGACGCATCGCTGATCGAGGCGGCAGTGACGCCGCGCACCCGGGCCCTGATGCCGGTCAGCCTGTACGGCCAGGTGGCCGACATGGTGGCGATCAATGCCATCGCCGAGCGCCATGGCCTGGTGGTGATCGAGGATGCGGCGCAGAGCTTTGGCGCCAGCTACCAGGGCCAGAAGAGCTGCAATGTCAGCCGCATCGCCTGCACCAGCTTCTTTCCGAGCAAGCCGCTGGGCTGCTACGGCGATGGCGGCGCGCTGTTCACCAGTGATGCGGTCATCGCCCAGGCAGCGCGCGAGATCCGGGTGCATGGCCAGAGCGGGCGATACCACCACACCCGGGTCGGTTTGGGCGGCCGCATGGACACGCTGCAGTGCGCGGTGGTGCTGGCCAAGCTGCAGCGCTTCGACTGGGAGATCGAACGCCGGCATGCGCTGGGCCAGCGCTATGGGCGCTTGATTCAGGCCAGTGGCGCGCCGCTGCAACTGCTGACCGTGCGGCCCGACCGCGACTGCGTCTGGGCCCAGTACACCGTGCTGGTGGACGATCGCAAGGCGGTGCAGGCAGCGCTGCAGGCCGCCGGCATCCCCACCGCCGTGCACTATCCCAAGCCCTTGCACCACCAGCCGGCCTATGCCGCGGGCTGCCGGGAGGATGACCACCCGCTCAGCATCTGCGCGTCGCAACGGGTGCTGAGCCTGCCGATGAGCGCCGACCTGAGCGAGGCCGACCAGGACCGGGTCGTGGCCGTATTGGCCCAGGCCCTGCAGAGCGCCGGCGCCCGGCGCCATTCGGTCGGCGCTGCGGCCTGAATCGCGGCAGCGGCCGATGCTGCGTGCCGTCCTCACGCTGCTGGCTGGCGGCGCGCTGGCGCAGGCCCTGCCGCTGTTGCTGGGGCCCTGGCTGACGCGGTTGTACCGGCCCGAGGATTTCGGCATCTACCACCTGTTTGCCGCCGTGGCAGCCAATGCCGGCGTGGTGGCCTGCGCACGCTACGAGTTTGCGCTGCCGCTGGCCCAGGACGAGCCCGAGGCCGACGCGCTGCGCCGCCTGTGCCTGCGCCTGATCAGCGGCATGGTGCTGTTGTGCGGGTTCGGCGCCGCCGCGTGGGCCGCCTGGGCCGGTGCGCTGTGGCCGCTGTGGCTGCCGGCGGCGGTGGGGATGCTGGGGCTGGTCTCGCTGGCCACGCTGCAGGCCACCCGGGCCCAGCGCTTCCGCGCCTTGGCGCTGGCCCGTGTGCTGCAGCATGGCGGCGGCGCCTTGGGACAGGCCCTGCTGGGCTTGCTGCAGGCCGGTGTGGCCGGGTTGATCATTGCGCCCACGCTGGCGGCGGGGGCCGCACTGGCCGCGCTGGGCTGGCCCGGGCCGGCGGCCGCACGCGATGCGGCCCGGGTCAGCTGGCGCGAGGTGGCGCGGCGGCACCGCAGCTTTCCGTGGCTGAACACGCCACATGCCTTTTCAGGGGCGCTGCAGGACACCCTGGCGGTCGCGCTGGTGGCGGGCAGCCTGGGGCCGGCTGCGGCCGGCGCCTGGGGGCTGTCGCTGCGCTACCTGAAGGCGCCGGCCACGCTGGTGGGTGGCGCGGTGTCGCAGGCGCTGTATCCGCGACTGGTGGCAGCCGGGGCGGCCGACGGCGCGGGCGGGGTGGGCTGCACCGCCGCCGGCCGCAGGCTGGTGCTGCGCACCATGGCCCTGCTGGCCCTGCTGGCCACGCCGCTGGTGGCGGGGCTGTGGTGGCTGGCGCCGGCAATGTTCGTGTGGGCTTTCGGGCCGGCCTGGGCCGATGCCGGCGCACTGGCACAGGCGCTGGCGCTCTACATCGGCCTGCACTTCGTGGCGTCGCCGCTGGGGGTGGTGACGCTGGCCTGGCAGGCCCAGGCCTGGGCGCTCAAGCTGGCGCTGCTGGGGCAGGGCATGTTCGTGGCCGCGCTGGCCGCCGGCCTGGCCTGGGGCGGGCTGCAGGCCGCCGGCTGGGCGGTGTCGGCGGCGATGGCGGTCTACTTCGGCGGCTATTTCTGGCGCCTGGCCACGTGGCCGCTGGCGCCGGCCTGCGCGGCGCCGGGGGCGGCGGACGCCCGGGCATGAGCGGCCCCTGGCGCGGCTGGCTCAACCGCTGGCGCCGCCGGCTGGTGCAGGCCCTGCTGCACCGGGTGGTGTTCGGCGAGACCTCGGGCGGGCGCCACTTGCCCCATACCCGGATCGCGCCGTCCGCCTGCATCGAGCATGAAGACCGCCTGCAACTGGCCGACCATGTCTACATTGGCCCCTTCAACTTCATCGAGGCCAGCGGTGGTGTGACGATAGCCGAAGGGGTACAGATCACCCACCATGTCAGCATCGTCACCCACAGCTCGCACCGGGCGCAGCGCTTGCTGGGCCGGGCCTATGTCGACTGGCCGGGCCAACGCCCGGGCTGGGTGGCCGGCGCGGTGCTGATCGGGCCCTACTGCTTCATCGGCCCGCACAGCCTGGTCGAGGCCGGCGCGCGCCTGGGCCGCGGCTGCATCGTGCGCGCCGGCAGCGTGTTGCGTGGCGATTTCCCGGCGTTCTCGGTGATTGCCGGCAACCCGGCGGTGGTGGTGGGTGATGCGCGCGAAGGCGATGCACGCTGGCTGGCGCTGCATCCCGACCTGCGTGCCGGCTACGACGCCTGGGCCGGCCCGGGGGCCGCGGCCGGCGCCACCGGCCCGGCACCCGAGACCCGACCATGAGGCTGGTGCTGCTGGGCGATGGCGACAGCCCGCACCTGCTGAAATGGGCCCGCGCGCTGGCACCCCAGGTCGAGCTGTGGGCGGCCTCGTCGCGCGGCTTCGCGCCGGGCTTCGACCCGCTGGTGCCGGCCGCGCGCCGGCTGGCGCTGGGCACGCGGCCGCGCTTCGAAGGCGGCAATGCCGGCCTGCTGCGCCAGCTGCCGCGCCTGGCGCAGTGGCTCAAGGTGGTGCGGCCCGACTGGATCCATGCGCACTACCTCAGCTCGCACGGCACCCTGGCCTGGCTGGCCACCCGCTGGCTGGGGGCGCCGGGGCGGCTGGTCGGGTCGGCCTGGGGCAGCGACATCCTGGTCACGCCGCAACGCAGCCGGGTGATGCGCTGGGTCACGCGCCGCGTGCTGCGGGCCTGCGCCCTGAGCACCAGTGATTCGCAGGCGATGGCCGGGCGCATGCGCGAGCTGGGTGCCCGCGAGGTGATGACCTTCCCCTTCGGCCTGGAGGCCCTGCCGCCCTTGCCAGCGCCGGGCCACAAGCCGGCCCATGCCTGCTTTGCCAACCGCGGGCTGGAGCCGATCTACGCGCCGCAGCGGGTGCTGCAGCAGTTCGCCGCGCTGGCAGCGGCCTGGCCCGATGCCGAGCTGGTGGTGGCCAACGACGGCTCCCTGGGTCCGCCGCTGGCACAGCAGGTGGCCGCGCTGGGCCTGCAGGGCCGGGTGCGCTTCACCGGCCGGCTGGACGCGCCGGCCCAGGCTGCGCACTACGCCCGGGCGCGCTGGTACTTGAGCCTGCCCGAGAGCGATTCGGTGTCGGTGTCGGTGCTGGAGGCACTGGCCCAGGGCTGCATCCCGGTGCTGTCCGACCTGCCGGCCAACCACGAACTGGTGCGGCGCGGCGACAACGGCTGGGTGCTGCGTGGCGACGCGCTGGCTGCAGTGGACGACCTGGCCCCCCTGCTGCTGCGCGCCGACGCCATTGCCGCCAGCAACCATGCCTGGGTGGCCGGGCAGGCGATGTTCGGCCCGTCGGTGGCCGGTTTTCTGGCCCGGCTGCGGGCCCTGCAGGCCGGGGGGGCTGCTTGAACATCCTCTACCTCAACCACTATGCCGGCAGCCCGATGCTGGGCATGGAGTACCGGCCCTACTACCTGGCCCGCGAATGGGTGCGCGCCGGGCACCGGGTGCAGATCGTGGCGGCCGATTTCTCGCATGTGCGGGCGCGCCAGCCCCAGGCCGGCGACGAGACCGTCGACGGCATCGCCTACCGCTGGCTGCCGACGCCGCGCTACCAGGGCAACGGCCCGGGCCGTGTATGGAATATCTGGCGCTACCTGGCGCAGGTCTGGGCGATGAGCGGCCGGCTGGTGCGCGAGTTCAGGCCCGATGCGGTGATCGCCAGCAGCACCTACCCGATGGACATCTGGGTGGCGCGCCGCATCGCCCGCCGCGCCGGCGCGGTGCTGGTGCACGAGGTGCATGACCTGTGGCCGCTCAGCCCGATCGAGCTGTCGGGCATGTCACCGCGCCATCCCTTCATCCGCCTGTGCCAGGCCGCCGAAGACACGGCCTGCCGCGACGCCGACGCGGTGGTGAGCATGCTGCCCCAGGTGCAGGGCCACCTGGCCGCGCATGGGCTGGACCTGGCCAGGCTGCACATCGTGCCCAATGGCATCGCGCTGGACGAATGGCAGGGCCAGCCACTGCCGCTGCGCGATGACGTGGCCCAGGCCATTGCCGCCCAACAGGCCGCCGGCCGCAGCGTGGTGGGCTATGCCGGGTCGATGGGCCTGCCGAATGCGCTGGACAACCTGCTGGACGCCGCCCGCCTGCTGCAGGGCGAGGCCA
The DNA here is from genome assembly GCA_043756825.1 of Betaproteobacteria bacterium. Taxonomy (GTDB): domain Bacteria; phylum Pseudomonadota; class Gammaproteobacteria; order Burkholderiales; family Burkholderiaceae_C; genus Pseudaquabacterium. The sequence goes on from JAYUQJ010000317.1 coordinate 4,914, forward strand.
TCGCCATCGTGCTGGTAGGCGACGGCCATGAGCGGGCGCGGCTGGCGCAGCGGGTTCAGGCCGAGGGCCTGGGCCAGGTGACGATGCTGCCGCCCATCCCCAAGGCGCAGATCCCGGCGCTGCTGGCGGCGATCGACATCGCCTACATCGGCTGGCAACGGGTGCCGATCTACCGCTTCGGCATCGCCCCGAACAAGTTGATGGATTACATGATGGCGGGGTGCGCCGTGGTGCACAGCGTGGACGCCGGCAACGACCCGGTGGCCGAGAGCGGCTGCGGCCTGACGGTGGCACCCGAATCCGCCGAGGCGGTGGCCGGTGGCCTGCGGCGGCTGGCGGCCCTGCCGGCGGCCGAGCGCCGCGCGATGGGCGAACGCGGCCGCGCCTTCGTGCTGGCCCACCACACCTACCCGGTGCTGGCGGCGCGTTTTCTGGCCGCGATGCAGCGATGAGCGCCCCCCCGCCCGACGCCCCCGAGACCCGGGCCGTGGCCGAGCGCTACGCCCGGCGCGGTGGCCTCGACCGCTACAGCTGGCTGCAACCTGATGTGTGGATGACGCTGCAGGAGCGCCAGCGTGCGCTGCTGCAACTGTTGCGCCAGCAGGCCCTGACCAACCTGGCGCAGCTGCGCGTGCTGGAGGTGGGCTGCGGCGCCGGCGGCAATCTGCTGGACCTGCTGCGCCTGGGCTTTGCGCCCGGGCACCTGGCCGGCATCGAGCTCTTGCCTGACCGGCTGGCCCAGGCGCGCCATTGGCTGCCGGGCGCTGTCACGCTGTGGGCCGGCGACGCCAGCACGCTGGACATCCCGGCCGCCAGCCAGCACATCGTGCTGCAGTCCACCGTGTTCTCGTCGCTGTTGGATGACGCCTTCCAGCAGCGCCTGGCCGCTGCGATGTGGCGCTGGGTGGCGCCGGGCGGTGGGGTGCTGTGGTACGACTTCACTGTCGACAACCCGCGCAACCCGGACGTGCGCGGCGTGCCGCTGGCGCGGGTGAGGGCGCTGTTTCCGCAGGCGCGGCTGGCGGCCCGGCGCATCACGCTGGCCCCGCCGATCGCCCGGGCGGTGTGCCGGCTGCATCCGGCGCTGTACCCGGTGTTCAATGCCCTGCCGCTGCTGCGCACCCATGTGCTGGTGTGGCTGGGCAAGCCGGCCGCCGGCTGAGGTGGTGGCGGTGGCGGTGGTAGTGGTAGTGGATCGCGCACCCCGCGCCGACGGTCAGGCCTCGGGCTCCATGCCGGCAAACACCTGCGCCATGGGGATGCTGCAGCCGACGCTGGCGCACTCCAGGGTTTCGGTCTGGCTCATGTCGAACAGCACCCACTGGTCGGCGGCGTTGCGGCGGAAGCCTTCGACGCGCCGGGTCTCGGGGTCGACCAGGATGTATTCCTGCAGCGACGCCAGGCGCCGGTACAGCGCGAACTTCTGGCTGCGGTCGTAAGACTGGGTGCTGGGGGAAAGCACCTCGATCACCAGGATGGGCGCATGAATCGCGGTCGCTGCGGACAGATCGGCTCGGTCGCAGGTGACCATCAGATCTGGATAAAGGATGGTGTTATCGGCAATCTCCAGCTTCAAACCGGCGCCGAAGACTTGACAAGGTGACGCATCCAGATGGTTGCCCATGCGCCGGACCAGATTCGCAATGATGCGTTCATGGGTGCGTCGCCCCCCCACCATCGCAAACACCTCGCCCCGAAAGTACTCATGGCGCTCGGGCTGCTGCTCTTCCCAGGCCAGAAACTCTTCCAGGGTCATCTTCTGCTGAGCCAATGCCATGGTGCAACCTCCTGCGCCGGATTGTGAACCAGCGGGCCCGGGCATTCCAGGCTTGGGCCCGCTGCCCCGGCCCAGCGGCCCAGCCCCAGCCCCAGCGGCCCTAAAATCCGGGGTTAGCCGCGCCGGGCTTGCCACCCGCTGCTGCACCACCACCGCCCCGCCATGAGCCCCAACGACCAGCCCTTCCTGCCCTTTGCCCTGCCCGAGATCGGTGAGGACGACATCGCCGAGGTGGTGGACACGCTGCGCAGCGGCTGGATCACCACCGGCCCCAAGGCCAGGCGCTTCGAGGCCGATTTCAAGGCCTGGCTGGGCGACGCCGGTGACGACACCGAGGGCCTGCACTGCATCGCCGTCAACTCGGCCACCGCCGGCCTGCACCTGGCGCTGGAAGCCATCGGCGTCGGCCCCGGCGACGTGGTCATCACCACCACCCACACCTTCACCGCCACCGCCGAGGTGGTGCGCTACCTGGGCGCCGACGTCAAGCTGGTGGACATCGACCCGGCCACGCTGAACATCGCCCCCGCGCTGATCGAGGCCGCGATCACGCCGCGTACCAAGGCCATCATGCCGGTGCATTACGCCGGCCTGGCCGCCGACATGCCGGCCATCCTGGCGATCGCCCGGCGCCACGGCCTGAAGGTGGTGGAAGACGCCGCCCATGCCCTGCCCACCACCTGCGGCGGCCAGCGCATCGGCACCCTGGCCAGCGACGCCACGGTGTTCAGCTTCTATGCCAACAAGACGATGACCACCGGCGAGGGCGGCATGCTGGTGACGCGCGACCCAGCCCTGGCCAAGCGCGCCCAGGTCATGCGGCTGCACGGCATGAGCCGCGACGCCTTTGACCGTTTCACCGCCACCGTGCCCAGCTGGTACTACGAGATCGTGGCGCCGGGCTTCAAATACAACCTGACCGACATCGCGGCGGCGCTGGGCATCCATCAGTTGAAGCAGGCGCATGCCTTTGCCCGGCGCCGGGCCGAGATCGCCCAGGCCTACAACGCGGCCTTTGCCGGCCTGCCTGTCATCACTGCGCCGGTGGCGCCCAGCGGCGAAACCCACCCCTGGCACTTGTACGTGCTGCGCCTGCAGCCCGAGGCCGGAGTGCCCCGCGATGCCTTCATCGAGCGCCTGTTCGCGCTGGGCATCGGCTGCAGCGTGCATTACATACCGCTGCACCTGCAGCCCTACTGGCGCGACCGTTACCAGCTGCAGGCAGCCGACTTCCCGGCCAGCCAGCAGGCCTATGAGCAGATGCTGAGCCTGCCGATCTACAGCCGCATGAGCGACGCCGACATCGGGCGCGTCATCGGCGCCGTGCGCGGCCTGCTGGCGCGGGCCTGAGCGGCCGCCGCTGCCCATCCCGGCGGATCAGACTGCTGCCCGTGGCCAAGCGCTTGTTCGACCTGCTGGGCGCCACACTGGCACTGCTGCTGCTGGCACCCCTGCTGGCGGTGGTGGCGCTGGTGGTGCGCCTGGACTCGCCCGGACCGGTGTTCTTCCGCCAAGAGCGGGTGGGGCGCGGCGGCGTGCCCTTCCGTATCCACAAGTTCCGCACCATGCGGGTGGACGCGCCGTCGCTGGGGCCGCAGCTCACCGTGGGCCACGACCCGCGCATCACCCGCGTGGGCCATGGCTTGCGCCAGTACCGCATCGACGAACTGCCGCAGTTCATCGACGTGCTGCTGGGCCGCATGAGCCTGGTGGGCCCGCGGCCCGAGGTGCCGCGTTTCGTGGCCCATTACCCTGCCGACCTGAAGGCCAGGGTGTTGGCGGTGCGGCCGGGCATCACCGACCCGGCCTCGCTGGCGCATATCGACGAAGCGGCTCTGCTGGCCGGTTCGGCCGATCCCGAGGGCGACTACATACGCCGCATCCTGCCGCGCAAGCTGGCCTTGCAGGCCGAGTACGCGGCCAGCGCCACCTTGTGGTCGGATCTGCTGGTCTTGGTCCGCACGCTGCGTGTCCTGCTTGTACGCTGATCGTCTGGCTCGGCTTCCACTGTACAATTTCAAAGTTCAAACTTGAATCTGTACGAGATGCTGCCGCGCCATGCAATGCACACCCTGGTGGCCCTGGCGGCAGGCTTCCCGGTCGTGGCCATCACCGGCCCGCGGCAGTCCGGCAAGACGACACTGGCACGCCAGGCCTTCCATCACCTGCCCTATGTCAATCTTGAGGATCCTGATACCCGAGAGCTGGCCCTGGCCGACCCTCGCCGCTTCTTTGCCAGCCTGCCGGACGGTGCCGTGCTGGACGAGGTGCAACGCGCACCCGAGTTGATGTCCTACCTGCTGGGCATTGCTGACAGCGCGAAGTCCATGGGCCGCTGGGTCTTGACCGGGTCGCAGCAATTCGGATTGATGGACGGCATTGGGCAATCGCTGGCCGGTCGTGTGGGCCTGTTGACCTTGCTGCCATTGGCCCATGCCGAGCTGCCCGCAACCATCAGCCTGGAGTCCCGGCTGTGGTTAGGCGGCTATCCGGCCCTGCACGCCCAGCACCGCAGCCCGCAGCCTGTCCATTGGTTTGCCGGCTACCTGGCCACCTATGTTGAGCGTGACGTGCGCCACCTGCTCAACGTGGGCAATCTGCTCACATTTCAGCGCTTTGTGGCCATGTGTGCCGCGCGCAGCGGGCAACTGCTCAACCTCAACAGCCTGGCGGCAGATTGTGGCATCAGCCAGCCAACGGCCCGGCAATGGTTGACCGTGCTGCAGGCCAGCCACTTGGTGGTTTTGCTGCCGCCCTACCACCGAAACTTTGGCAAGCGCCTGGTCAAGACACCCAAGCTGTACTTTCTCGACACCGGCTTGCTGTGTTACCTGATGCGAATTGCCTCGCCCGATGACCTGTTGCATCACGCCCAGCGCGGCGCCGTGTTCGAGACCTGGGTGGTGAGCGAGACCCTCAAGCACCGGTACAACCGGGGTCTGGCGGGCGATCTCTACTTCTGGCGCGACAACCACGGTTTAGAGGTTGATCTGGTCTTCGAGGTCGGCCAGCAACTGCAGGCCGTGGAGTGCAAATCTGGCCTCACCTACGCTGCAGACTGGCTGGGGCCAGCCCGACGCTGGTGTGGCGCCGTGGGTGCCGAGGCCGCGCCGCCGGTGCTGGTATACGGCGGTGACAGCAGCCACCAACGTCCTGACCACCAAGTGTTGAGTTGGCGCCACCTGGGGATGGCGGCGTGATCACCGTCTGGCACCGGCTGGATCGCTTCCTGGCCCGTTTGCGCCCGCACCGCGAGCCGCTGTCGCTGCTGATCGACGGCGCGGTGGTGGCCATCGCCTGGAACATCACCTACCTGTTCCGCCTGGGCTTCGAGCGCTGGATCAGCGCCCGGCCGGGCTACGACGGCTGGGT
>JAYUQJ010000318.1:0-10027 GCA_043756825.1 Betaproteobacteria bacterium
GTGGTTGCCGGCGGTACGGCTGGCGCGTTGATCAAGGTCAACGACATGAAGTACCTGGTGGAGCTCACCCCAGCCACCAATGCCGCCGGCACGATGAGCGTGAGCGTGGCTGCCGGAGCGGTCACCGACCTCGCAGGCAACGCCAACGGGGCGGCCAAATCAGGCGCGCAGGCCTTCAACACCGTGGTCGTGACGCCGCCACCGGCGGGCGGTGGCAACAAGGTGCTGGCCTCCTTCGACGAGACCACGCCGCTGGTCTTCGAGGGCTTCAACGGTGCGGAGACCTCGGCACTTGCCGCCAGCCCGGTGGGCGGCAGCGGCCTGGCCGGCAAGATCATCCGGCTGGGCGGCGAGGTCTGGGCGGGTGCCAAGGTCAACGTCGGCGTCATCCCGCTGACGGCCACCAACAACACCATCTCGGCGCGGGTGCATTCGGCGGTGGCCGGCGTGCCGATGGTGCTCAAGCTCGAAAACGCCACCGACCCCAACATTAACACCGGCGATATGCAGGCCAGGCAAGCCGTCGTGGTGGGCTGGCAGACCCTGACCTGGACCATCCCCGCTGACAAATTGGGCGCCAGTTACAGCTGGGTGGTGATGCTACCGAACCTGGGCATCAAAGCGTCCGCCAGCCCTGGCGAGACCTATTACTTCGACGACATCACGCTGCTGGCCGGTCAATAGCGCAGCGAGCAGTTTCAGCCAGGCCCGACGACCCCAGCCTCCGCGCTGTGTCGTCGGGTCTCGCGCCTGGCCTGCCGATTGTCAGCAGTTGGGCGACGCCTTGCAATGATCGGCGATGTACTGCTCATGGCTGGGCATCTGTTTGACCACGCCATGCATCACCGTCTTGACGTTTTCCAGCATTCTTAGAATCGGTTCTTCAGCGCTGTTGTCAATCAGCGGGTGATAACCCTTGGGCTCAATCCCCTGCCCGAACATCACCTGAACCCAGCTGGCGTCACCAAACAGTTCATCGTTCTTGTGAAAAAAGCGGCCATTGCTGCGAAACAGATCGGTCTTGTGCTTCAAGGTGTCTGGCACCTCCATATCGCGACAGTAGCGCCAGAATGCTGAGTCGCTGCGCTGCGTTGCATGGTAATGCAGGATGATGAAATCGCGGACCTGTTCAAATTCAGTCTGCGCCTGCCGGTTGTATTCGTCAATATCGGCTTGATGGAATCCGATGTTTGGAAACAGCTCGATCAGCCGTACCACGCCTTGCTGGATCAAATGAATCGAGGTTGATTCCAGCGGCTCGATGAATCCGCTGGCCAAGCCAATCGCCACTACATTCTTGTTCCACAGTTTCTTGCGTTTTCCACTCACAAAGCGGATCAAACGCGGATCAGCCAGCGCCCGGCCATCCAGGTTGTTCAGCAGAATGGCCGTGGCTTCATCCTGGCTCATGAACTTGCTGCTGTAGACATGGCCATTGCCGATTCGGCTCTGCAAGGGGATGCGCCATTGCCAGCCCGCACTGTGGGCGGTGGCGCGGGTATAGGGCAAGACCGGACTGACCGACTCACAGGGCACGGCCAACGCGCTGTCGCAGGGCAGCCAGTGGCTCCAGTCGTCATAGCCGGTGTGCAAGGTCTGCTCGATCAACAGCCCCCGGAACCCCGAGCAGTCGATGAACAGGTCCGCCGCGTGCACCTCGCCATTCGACAATACTAGCGATGTGACAAAGCCGGTTTCGGCATGGGTATTGACACGGCTGATCTTGCCTTCGGTGCGCTTGACGCCCAGCTTTTCACTGTAGGTCCGTAGATACCTTGCAAACAAGCCAGCATCGAAATGAAAGGCGTGCCGCAGGTCTGCCAAGGGCGAGTTCGGGTTCGGGTTCGCCGTATTGGCGCGCGTGAACTTGTTTTGTTCGCAGGCCAGCAAGTTGATGGAGTAATCATCGAAGCGGCTGGCTTTACCCGCCTGATGGGCCTTCAGCCAGTAATGGTGGAAGTCCACCAGGCCGGTTTTGCGGCCCAGGCTGCCAAAACCGTGAACGTAGGAGTCTCCCAGTGCACCCCAATTCTTGAATTGAATCCCCAGTTTGAAGGTTGCCTGGGTTTGGCGCATGAATTCATCTTCATCGATGCCGATCAAGGCATTGAACTTGATGATCGATGGAATGGTGGCCTCGCCCACGCCGACGGTGCCGATCTCGTCGGATTCGATCAGTGCAATTTCGTATTTCTTGCCAAGCGAATGCAGCAGTAGCGCTGCGCACATCCAGCCAGAGGTGCCGCCACCAACAATCAAGACTTTTTTCAGGCAGTTTTCACTCATCGTCAGGTCTCGAAAAAGCTTTGCCGAATGCTAGCTGTCTCAGACGGCCCCAGCCAGCCTTGGCCGCGCGTGTATTGGACGGCGCGCAATGAATGGCGCGCAATAAATGGCGCGCAATGAACGGCGCGCATTGGCGCCCATTCGCAGTGTGTGTTGCGCCTTGAACCGCATTTGTCGACCAGATCTTGCGTCCAGGCTGCCGCCAGGGCCGTCGGCAGCGGCTCAGAACTGCACTGTGGCCTGCACCGCCAGCACGCCGGACAGATCGAAGGCCAGCGTCGGGCAATCCACCCATCCTTCAGCCGTCAGCAGCCGCAGCGTGGTCGCTGAACTGCGGCGATAGGTATAGGGTACCTGCTGCCGGGTGAACTGCAGGGCGCCGCCCTCGGGCAGCTCCGCCGCGTCCAGCAGCACCGGCTGGAAGTGCAGCCGGCCGGCCCGCATGCGCAGACCCAGCTCGCCCCAGCGGGTGAGGATCTCCTCCTTCACCTGGCCGGTCATGCCTGGCTGCTGGGCGCCGCCTTCACCCGGAGTGTGGCTGTAGGGGTCGGCCGGGAAGGCGCCGTACTCGGCCGCCGTGCGCTGGTAGCCCAGGCCGCTGCGCACCCGGCGATAGTGCGCGGCCAGGGCCGGCAGTTCGGGCGCCTGCGCGTCGGACGCTGCAAACACCTGCTCCTGCACTGCCAGCAGCAGCTTGGCCACCATGTGCCAGTAGATGCAGCCCAGGCCTTCGTAGCCGAACATCGTGCCCGATCGGCCGGTGAAGGCGGCATGGTTCAGCAGCCGCTCGTAGGCATCGGCCAGCGGCCGCATCGCCTCGCCCAGGTCGGCGCCGGCCGCCTCCAGGTCGGCCCGGTTGGCCAGGGCGGGGGCAAAGCGCACGGCGCCGTCGCTCTGCGCCTGCAACAGGTCGGTGCGGCCCGCGGCCAGCAGTTGCGGCACCAGCGGCAAAGCCAGCGCGTCGGCGTCCAGGCGGTTGCGCGCGAGGAAACCCGGCAGGGCGCGGTCGGGGTAGAGCAGAAAGCTCTGCCGCTGCGGGCAGAACAAGGGGCTGGCAAACAGCGCGTCGAGCAGGCGCACCGCCTCGGCCGGGCCCAGCAGACCGCAGGACAACAGCGCCACCTGGCCCTCCAGCATCGGGTAGAGGTGCGCCACCTCCGCGCGGCCACCCGCCAGGTCCACCAGGTTGTAGCTGTGGAACAGGCCGTCATCGCGCCGGCAGCGTTGCAGCGTGGCGTCCACCAGCGGCAGCAGCGCGGCGCAGAGTGCGGGCAGCAGCCCTGCGGGGGCCTGGGCCCGTTGGCCGGCCGGGTAGCGGCCGTCGGCGCCCCGGTAACCGGCGGCGCGCCAAGCGTCGAGCAGCCGGCCCGCGCTGTCCAGGTAGGCGCGGCGGCCGGCCGGGTCGTCCACCACCGGCAGGGGCGTGGCCCGCAGCAGGGCCAGCAGCCCGGTCAGGGCTGCCAGCGTGGCGGGCGACAGGGCGAACGGCCGGTCGGCCCCGGGCAATGCCGCCAGGAAGATCACGAAACGCCGCAGGTGCGCCAGCGTCACCACCGACAGGCCATTGCCCACCAGTGCGTTGTTGGCGTCGTTCCACTCCGGGCGCTGGGTGTGCAGCCACAGGCCGCCGCCGGGCACCAGCGTGGCGGCCTTGGCCAGCACCACGATGGCCAGCTTCTCGGCCAGCGTGGCCAGCACCGGCAAGCCCTGTGCGTCGCACACCAGCAGGCCGTCGGCGCCCAGGCGGGCCGCCTGGGCCAGCGACCGCGCATGCGCGGCGTCGTCGAATCCCAGGGTCGACTTGGGGCTGGCGGTCTGCGCGTCGTGCGGCTTCAGGCGGTAGGGCACATCGGCAAAGCTGAACAGCGCCTGGCCCCACAGCGCCGGCAACAGCGCGGGGTCGTTCGAATGCGCGGCCTCCAGCAGACGCAGCAGGTAGACCACCTGGTGGTCGCCCCAGTAGCCGATGTGGCTCCAGGGGTCGTCGGGCTCCACGACCTCCCAATCGATGCCGGCGCGGCTGACGCGGTAGGGGTTGTGGCCATCGGGCGTCATCGCGCCGAGGAAGGCGGTGATCATCGACCCCGCATAGGCCGGTTCGCTGGGCAGCAGGGCCTCCCAGTTCTGGAAGATGTCACGCCAGTTGCCCTGGTAGTCGACGATGCGTTGGCCCTCGGGATTGCGCACCCGGATGTTGAACTTGTTCCAGGGCCGGCTGGGGTCGCCGTGGCGGCGGCTGAAGGTCAGCGGCAGGTACTCCAGCACCAGGCGCTCGGCCTGCGGGCCCAGGGCGCGGGCGGCCCGCAGCGCGTCGGCGCGCTCCACGCTGGCGGGCCAGGCGGCCGCCTGTTCTGCCAGCGCCCGGCCCAGGGCGTGGTGGCGCTGGGCCGCGAAGGCCAGCAGGTCATCGCGGTCCAGCCGGGTGCCGTCGACGAACACCCCGCCGCGCATGATGTTGAACAGCACATTGGCGCGGTGGTGGGCCGCGGCCATCGGGTCGGCCGAGGTCTGCAGGCCGTCGGCGCGCGCCAGCAATTCATTCAGTCCGGCATCGTTGTCCCGCAGGGCCCGGGCGATCTCGTCGGCCGTGCCGCCGCCCGCGGCCAGGCGCTGCGCCAGCTCGAAGGCCTGCACCTGCGAGCGGGGACCGTCCACCACCATCTGCCAGGCCAGCCCGCCGGGGCCCACCGCCGTGTCGAGGTGGACCAGGAAGGCGCCGCGCCGGCCGCGCGTCAGGGCTTCGGCCTGCACCTGGCCGCTGCGGCAGAAGGCCGGCACCTGCTGCTGCGACAGCAGCGTGCGCCAGGGCAGGCCCGCGGGCAGGCCGGACAGCCATACCGTCAGCGCCTCGAACGATTCCTTGGGTTCGGCCCGGTCCCAGATCTTGGCGTACAGGGTGAACAGGCCCAGCCGGCCGCCGGCAGCCGATTCGTTCCACTTGTAGGCATCGGTCAGGCTGCTGAGGGTGCTGGACAGCTTCAGGTCCACCCCGGGCGGCTGCAGGTTGAGCAGGCCGTCGAGCAACTGCACCCGGATGGGGGCGGCGCCGTCGCCCACCGCCCACAGGCGAGCGCTGCGCACCAGGCCCAGGCCGGCGGCGCCCGACCACTCGTGCTCGAAGGCCAGGCGGCCCGAGGGGTGCAATTCGCGGAAGCGGATGCGCGTGCCCGACAGGTTCTTCCACACCGACCGGGCGGGGCGGGGGCCGTCCAGCAGCGGCGCAAAGGGCTGCCACAGCGTGGCCACGCCGTCGTCGTCCAGCAACCGGACCCAGGTGCGGGGCCCGGTGTGCTCCCAGCGCAGGTGGATCTTGTCCACCGTCTCGTAGGGCAAAAAGGCCTGCTCGGCGTCGCGCCGGCCGGCCGTCAGCGACCCGGCGGTGCTGATGAAGGCCCACAGGTCGCTGTCGCCGGCCAGGGTCATCAAAAACGGAGGCTGCTGGTCGAAGGCGTCGATGCGGTACCAGCGCTGGCCGCCCTCGTCGATGAAAGCGCCTGTCATGGCAGAAGTGTGCATGGGATCTCTGGCCTTCGGGTTCAGCTCAGGCAGGTGGTGATGGCGCGGGCCGGCAGGTCGACCCGCAGCCGGGCGCCGTCCACACAAAGCACGAACGGTGCCGGCTGCTCGCTGCGGTTCATCACCACGGTGGCCACGCTGCCGTCCGGGTTGACGAAGGCGGTGCACTCCAGCACCTGGCGGTTGGCCGCGCACAGCACGCGGCGGGCACCCGGCCGGATGTAGCGGCTGAAATGCCCCAGGTAGTGGAATGAGCTCTGGTGCAGCAGCCGGCTGCCGGTGGTGTCGGCCAGGATGGGCGCGCTGCAGAAGTTGCCCACATGGTTGGGGCCGCCCTGCTCGTCGAGCAGCAGGTTCCAGTCGATCCAGCCCACGGTCCAGCGGTTCAGGTCGTTGATGATCGAGCGCGCATAGCGCTCGCCCAGGGCCCACGATCCATGGTGCGGGCCGCCCTCCTGGCAGCCCTCAGTGAACAGCAACTGCTTGTCGGGCCAGGCGTCGTGCAGCAGTTGCACCTGGTCGAAATGATCCTCGCCATACCAATGGAAGCCGGTGCCCCACACATAGCGCGCAGCCTGCGGGTCGGACAGCACCACGCTGGCGCGCTCGACCAGCCCGTCGCGGTTGTGGTCCCAGATCACGATGTGCACATGGCCCAGCCCCGCCGCCTGCAGCACCGGGCCCAGGTGATCGCGCACGAAGTCGCGCTCTTCCTCGGCGCTGTAGCGGCAGGAGTCCCAGCGCTGGGTGGCGTCGGGCTCGTTCTGCACCGACACGCCCCACACCGGCACGCCCTCGGCCTGGTAGGCCTGGATGAAGCGCACGAAGCAGCGCGCCCAGGCATCGGCAAACTGCGGCAACAGGCGGCCGCCATGGTTCATCTGGCCGTTGTCCTTCATCCAGGCCGGCGGGCTCCAGGGCGAGACCAGCAGCCGCACCGGCTCGCCCGCCACGGCCAGCGCTGCCTGGATCAAAGGCAGCAGAGCCTGGCGGTCGCGGTCTATATTGAAGTGGGCCAGGTCCAGATCGCCGGCCACATCAGCGTGGGCGTAGTTGCCCAGCGCGAAGTCGCAGCTGTTCATGTGAACCCGGCAGAGGCGGTAGCCGTGGCCGTGCGCCGCGTCGAAGCAGTCCCGCAGGAAGTCTGCCTGCCTTGCCGCGTCCAGGCCCTGCCAGGTCACGGCGGTGGCCTCGGTAAAGGCACCGCCAAAGCCCAGCAGGGTCTGGAAGCGGCGCCGGCTGTCCACCCACACGCGGGGCAGGCCCTCGCCGGGGTCGGCCGGGCGCAGCGCACCCATGGGGCTCAGGCGGGCGCCGGCGCGATCGGTCAGCACCCAGCCTGGCGGCTGGGCTGGCCCATCGCCCGCCTCAGTCACGGGTGATGCGGATGGCATCCAGGCTGATCTTGGGCAGCCCGGTGGTGCCGCTGGTCTTGCCGGTGGTGGCAAAGCGGTCGGCGATCACCAGACGGTGGATCACCATGGACAGGTCGCCGCCAGCAGCCTTGATGTCCTTGAGCGGGATCACCACCTCGTGCCACTGGTCGTCATTGACATGGCCGTAGCTGCCGCTGGACATCGCGATGTAGGCATCGGCCGTGCCGCCGGCCTGGGTGCCGGTGTAGAAGCCGATCTCGAGCTTGCCGGGGTAGCCGGTCTTGATCGACAGGCGCAGGTTGCCGTTGGCGAAGTTGCCCAGGTTGGCCGAATTGGCGCTGTCGGAACCGAAGAACATGCCCCAGCCCCAGACCTTGGGCACGGGCGTGATCTCGAAGCTGTTGGGGCCATCGCCCGCGGCCGAGGTGGTGCTCACGAAGCGGCCCACGGCGGTGTTGCCGTCCCAGGCGTTCCAGGTCAGCGCACCGGCAGTGGGCGGGCGCAGCTCGCCAGCGGTGATCGTGTCGGCAAACAAGGTGTAGCGGCTGGCGTCGATCGCGCCGTTGACCACCGGCGGCACAAAGTACAACGCGTCGCTGTCCTTGTAGCTGCCGGGTTCGTAGACCCAGGTGGCGCTGGGCGGGTTGAGCGCCTGCACTGCATAACGCGCCTGGCGGTTGACATTGAACAAGCCCCACTTGTCGTCGCTTTGCTTCCAGGGCTCGTCAAAGGCCTCGAAGTAGAAAACGGTCTTGGGGCCGTTGCCGGTGCGGCGGGCCTCGGCAACCCAGGCCTGCAGGCGATCGAAATACATCTTCTGGTTCACCGGATGGGCGCGGAAGGCCAGCTTGCCCACGTCCACCGCATTCCAGCCGGTCTCACCGATGACGATGGGCACGGCCTGCAGGTTCTTGGCATCCAGGAAGTCGCGTGCGGCCTGGTAGTCCTTCTTGGTGGCGGCGATGGCCGCGTTCATCATGGCAGTGGCGCGCTGGGCGGCAGGCACGGCCTTCTGTTGCCAGTCCCACAGGTCGGGGGCAAACACCGTGTCGAGCTCGGCATAGCTGTGCAGGGCCACGAAGTCGATCACATCGGTCAGGCTCTGCGGCGCACTGGCAAAAAAGGCCCAGTTGTCGTCGGTGGTCAGGGGCTGGCTCACCTGCTGGCGCACCTGGGTGATGTAGCCGGCCATGGTGGACGGCGCGATCTTGTTGAAGGACCAGCTCACCATGGTCTCGTTGCCCACGCTCACAGCCAGCACGATGTCGCTGTACTGCTTGGCCAGGGCCACGCCGCGGACGATTTCGGCCTGGTTGTGGGCCTCGTCGCCGCTCTGCATGTACAAGCCCAACTGCACCTTGATGTCGAGGTTGTGGTTGCGGATCACCCGCAGCGTGGTCTGCGCCGCCTTGCCGGCGTCGAACATGCGGATCAGCCCGAAGCCGGCCGCCACCAGCAGATCGAGGTCCTGCTTGATGCGCGGCTCGAACTGCGGATCGTCGAGTTCCTTGACCGGGGGCGCGCCCGTGCCGCTGCCATCGGCCTTGAGCTCTATCGTCCGGTAGGGCGAGTAGGCCACGGCCTTGCGACCGCTGTAGTCCGCGCTCAGCGGCCGCACCACCACGCTGGTGACGGGTACGGTACCCCCGCCACCGCAGGCCACCGCCGCTGACAGCACCACACCGGCCAACAGGGCACGCAGCCCCTGCCGGCGCAACCACACCGAACCGATTTGTCCGATTTGCTTCATGCTCTTGGCCTCAGAAGACATACACCGCACCCACACCGAACCAGTTGCCCACCTTTGAGACGCGCGAATCGACATTGGTAAATGACGCGTTCGACGGCATCGACATCGGCGCCAGCCCGAGCCGGCCGTAATGCACCATGCCGGCCAGCCCGTAGAACTGCAGCCCCGGCTGAAGCTCGTAGCTCAGGCCCAGGGTGTTGATCAGCGCCGAATTGCTTTGCCCGCGCTCGGTCGGGTTGTCGGTGCTGGCCTTGCCCAGGTAGCCCACGCCGGTGGACGCGATCCATTTGCCGGTGCGGTAGCGCAGGCCGGCATAGGCGTCGGTGGAGGTGGCCGGGTAGCCGCGCACGCAACCGGGCTGGTTGGCCGACCAGCAGACATTGAACATGTTGTTCCACAGGTCGGGCGTGCCCGCAGCACCGGGCTGCGTGATGACCGCATAGGCGCCGCTCCAGCGGTTCAGGCGGATACCGCCCGAGACCTCGAAGCGCGCATTGATGTCGTAGCGCGCCATCACCATGGCCATGCTCTGGCCCGACCCGCCCAGCTTGCTGTCGTCGGCCGGAAACGGCGTCAGGCCGGTGAAGGGCCCATGCCCCCAGGCCGCCGGCGTGCCGTTGCGGGCATCCTGGTACATCGCGTCCACGAACAGATCGCCCTTGTGGTACTGGGCCCAGAACTCCCAGAACCGGGGCTTGTTGCGCTTGAACCCGGTGTTGCCCTGGTCGTAGGTGGCCTCCAGCACCAGGTCGCCGTCGGCCACGTCGAACAAGCGGCTGGTGTAGCGCAGGGCATTGGCCAGCAGGCCATAGCCGGCGCCGGCCGACCCCCACATGTCGGCCAGGCCGACGTTGCTGCCGTAGGGGTAATCGGCCACGCTCCAGGCCCGGGTGGTCATGGCGCCGGCGCGCAGGCTGCCGTAGTCCTCATGCGCCACGGCCACGCTCTTGTCGTAGAAAAAGCCGGGAATATCTTCCTTGCCATCGCGCCAGCGCTGGCTGAGCAAGGCGCTGAGCTTGAAACCCTTGGGCAAGTCGAACTTGACCGCCAGATAGGGCTGCAACAAGGTGACACGGGTCTCGGTGGTCTTGTAGGCCCT
>JAYUQJ010000319.1:0-3577 GCA_043756825.1 Betaproteobacteria bacterium
CGACGAGAACGGGTCCTGGAAGATGATCTGGATGTCACGTCGGGCGGCCTGCAGCGCCGCGCCCTGCATCTCGAACAGGTTGCTGCCGCCGAGCAGTGCGCGGCCGCTGATGTCCGCCGTGCCGCGCTGCAGTTGCACGATGGCCTTGCCGGTGGTCGTTTTGCCGCAACCCGACTCGCCGACCAGGGCCAGGGTCTTGCCGCGCGCAATACGGGATCGCGCTGTCATGGCCGTCGCTCTTCGGCAGCTACGGCAACTTCGGCCTATTGATAAGATAGATCATACTGACCATATCGGTCATAGGAACGCTCGTGATCACTGAAACTAGCGCAGTCGCCTTCCGCCAAAACCTGGGCGAGATGATCAACATCGTGCAGTACCGCAACGACAGCGTCCTGATCAAGAAGGACGGCAAGCCCGTTGCGGCCCTGATCGACGCGCGCCTGTTCGAGCGCATCCGGCGCATGCAGGAACGGTTCGACGCACTGTGTGACCGCCTGGAGCAGAGCTACGCCGGCGTGCCCGAAGACGTGGCGCTGGCCGAGATCGAGCAGGCCACCGCGCTGGCGCGCCGCGAAACGGCCGCCACGTGGCGGGCCTCAGGTCGCTTGCCTGCCCTTCCGACAGCAGCGGCCAGCCCTGCGAAGCGCGTCAAGCGCGGGGCCGGCGCCGAAAGCACCAAGGGCGCGAAAGCAAAGGCCCCGTCCAAAACGCCGCGCTGAGCCTGCACATGCGGCTGGTGCTTGACACCAACGTGCTCGTCTCGGGCCTGCTGTTTCCCGGCGGGCCGCCATCGCGATTGGTCAAGGCTTGGCGCGCTGGCGCCTTCGACCTGGTGATATCCGACTTCGTGCTCGACGAGTTGGTGCGCACCTGGCAACACCTGGCGCCCAGGTTGAAGGTGGCACCCAAGGATCTGGCCGACTTCCTGGACACGATAGGGGTGCGCGCGGAACTGCTGCGCGTCAATGCACACATGTTGGCGCAGGCTGGAGCAGCCAAGCTGCGCGACCCTGGCGACCTGCCGATCCTTGCGCTGCTCATCGGCTCGGCGGCCGACTTCCTGGTCACGGGCGACAAGGACTTACTGGTCTTGGCCGATGCCTACCCGATCCTGTCGCCGGCCGACTTTGTGGCGCGCTTCGTGCCATGAGCTTGCGCCGCGAGATCCAATTCGAAGGCGAGATCTGCGCCGACCTGGCTGCGGCGAGCGGCTGACCGCGCCGGGTTAGGCGGCGGGGTTCAGCGCTGCAGGCGCTCGTCGAAGAACCAGGCCCGCAGCTTGCGCGATTGGCACCGCGCGGCATCGGCATGGCGCGGGTTGACCAACACGTTGTGTTCCTCGGGCACGATCACCGACGGCAACTGCAGCAGCGCGCTGGCGCCGCCGGCCAGCCAGGCGTCGCCGATGTCCAGCGACACCTTGCCCTCGGGCCGGGCCGTCCAGCCCACTGGCAGCGTGGCGGCGCTGTGCACGGTGCGCGCGGCCCAGACCTCGTCGGGCACCTCCATCGCCACCAGAAAGCGGTTCAACGGCAAGTCGTCGGTTTCCAGGTGGACGACGGTTTCCAGTGCCGCCAGCGCGATGCTGCCGGCGCAGTACAGCATGGGCCGGCCGGGGCGGTTCCAGCGCCCACCCGAGCTTTGCGCGCCCTTGCCCGAAAGGTCATGCGCCTCCCATTGCGGCGTATCTGACGCAATGCGCCAAAGCGTCACGCCCATGGCTGATGGCTGATGGCTGATGGCTGATGGCTGATGGCTGATGGCTGATGGCTGATGGCTGATGGCTGATGGCTGCGGTCGGCTATTGCCAGCCACTCAGGAATAGGCGCCAGTCTGCGCTCGGCTCAGCACATTGGCGACGATGGCCTGGCCCTCGGCGGTGTCCAGCAGCTCGGCGGGCTTCAAGCCGCCCAGCGCCGGCACCGGCCGGTCGATCCAGCGCGCCACCCAGGCGGCGGCATCGAAGCCCTCGGGCTGGCCCGACTCTTCCACCATGCGCTGCACCTGGCCCACCAGCCGGGCCATGCCCAGAACGCGGGCGCTTTCGTCAGGCGACAGCGCCTGCTGCTGGCGCAGCTTGCGCTCCACCGTGGCGCGCGGCAGGCCCAGGGTGGCAAACAGCCTCTCCTTGCTGATGCCCATGCGCTGGGCCACGTCACCCGGCACCGACGCCGGCAGGCCGCGCTTGATCATCTGCACGCGGTGCATGGGCTCCAGGTCAAACACGCCCAGAAAGGTCCAGGCCTTGGGCAGGGCGGCGGCGTGTGGGTGCGTCATGGCGTTCAGATTGATCTTGATCGAGTGATCGGAAAGTTTAAATCAAATGATCGGATTTCAGCAAGAGAATGAGCCGAAGGCCAGAACCGTCGGTCGCGCAGCCTGCCGCGTCACAGCGACAATCTGTGGATGAACGACATGCCCCGCCCGGCCATCCTGCTGCTCAACGTCGCCCACGCGCTGGACCACTTGTTCCTGCTGATCTTCGCCACCGCCGTGGCCGCGATTGCGCGCGATTTCGGCTTTGCGCGCTGGGAGGACCTGATGCCCTACAGCGTGGGCGCCTTCATCATGTTCGGCCTGGGCTCGCTGCCGGCCGGCAAGTTGGGCGACAGCTGGGGCCGGCGGCCGATGATGCTGGTGTTCTTCTTTGGCTTGGGCGCGTCAGCGTTGCTGGCTGCGGCCACGCAGACGGTCTGGCAGCTTGCAGCCGCGCTGACCTTGCTGGGCACGTTCACCGCGATCTACCACCCGGTGGGCATCCCGATGCTGGTGCAGGGCGCCCAGAAGCCGGGCGCCACCATTGGCGTCAACGGGCTGGCGGGCAACCTGGGCATCGCAGCGGCGGCGCTGCTCACTGGCTTTCTGGTGCAGGCCATCGGCTGGCGGGCGGCATTTGCGGTGCCGGGTGCGGTGTGCATAGCGCTGGGTTTTGCCTTTGCGCGCTGGGTGCCGGCCGAGGCCGAGCCGCCGTCAAAGCGCAGCCGGCCGGCCGCCGTGCAGCTAAGCCGGGCCGAGCTGACCCGGGTGCTGATGGTGATGACGGTGGCCTCGGCCACCGCCGGCCTGCTGTTCAACCTCACCACCAACGGCAATGGCCAGCTGCTGGCCGAGCGCTTTGCCGGCAGCGTCAACGACCCTGCCACGCTGGGCGGGCTGCTGGCGGCGGTGTATGCGGTGGCCAGCCTGGCGCAGGTGGTGGTGGGCCGGCTGCTGGACCGGGTGCCGCTCAAGCGCCTGCAACTGGGCATCGTGCTGCTGCAGGCGCCGCTGCTAGCGCTGGCGGCGGTGGCCCAGGGCTGGTGGCTGTATGCCGCGCTGCTGGGCGTGATGATCCTGATCTTCGGCGCCATCCCCTTCACCGACGCGGTGATCGTGCGCTATGTGGACGACCGCATGCGCTCGCGCGTGGCCGGGCTGCGGTTGACGCTGTCGCTGGGCTTCAGCTCGCTGGCGGTGTGGGCGCTGGGGCCGGTGGTCAAGGCCAGCGGTTTTGGCAACCTGTTCCTGGTGATGGCGGGGATTTCGCTGTGCACGGCCGGTGCGCTGATGGCGCTGCCGGGCGAGCGGCGGCCGG
>JAYUQJ010000320.1:0-10012 GCA_043756825.1 Betaproteobacteria bacterium
ACCAGATCGTCCGGCTCGACCGTGCCGCGGTCGAACTCACCCCAATCACCGCCATAGCGCTGGAACACCTGGGCCACCCAATGCGCCGCGCTGGCCTCGTCCACCACCCGCGCGGGCAGGGTCTGGCGCAGCAGGGCCTCGGGCTGCCAGTGGAAGAGCACGCGGCCGAAGTCGAAGACGAAGTGCATCAGGTCTTGATCCTGGCCAGCAAGCCGGCGGTGGACCCGTCCAACCCGCTGCCGTCGACCGGGCCGGCAGCGGTCAGGCGCGGCAGCAGGTCGCTGGCCAGGGCCTTGCCCAGCTCCACACCCCATTGGTCGAAGGGGTTGATGCCCCAGACCGCGCCGCTGGTGAACACCCGGTGCTCGTAGAGCGCGATCAAGGCGCCCAGCGCCGCCGGGGTCAGCCGGTCCAGCAGCAGCGTGGTGCTGGGCCGGTTGCCCGGGAAGGTGCGGTGGCGCGCCAGGGTGGCCGGGTCCAGCGCCGCATTCGCGGTGGGTGCCTGCTCGGCCAGTGCCGCCTCGGTGGTCTTGCCCTGCATCAGTGCCGCGCCCTGGGCCAGGCAGTTGGCCAGGGCCTTGGCCTGCAGGTCGGGGTAGGGGTGGGTGGGGGTCTTGACCGCGATGAACTCGACCGGGATCACGTCGCTGCCCTGGTGCAGCATCTGGAAGTAGGCATGCTGGCCATTGGTGCCGGGCTCGCCCCAGACCACCGGGCTGGTGGCATAGGGCAGCGGCTGGCCGTCCAGGTCCACCTGCTTGCCGTTGCTCTCCATCTCCAGCTGCTGCAGGTAGGCCGGCAGGCGCTTCAGGCCCTGGTGGTAGGGCGCCACGCTGCGGCTGCCGAAGCGGTGGAAATTGCGGTACCAGACATCCAGCAGGCCCAGTTGAACCGGCAGGTTGTCGGCCAGCGGCGCCTGGGCAAAGTGCTGGTCCATCGCATGCGCGCCGGCCAGCAGGCTGCGGAAATTGTCGCTGCCGACCGCGATCGCGATGGGCAGGCCGATCGCGCTCCACAGCGAGTAGCGCCCACCCACCCAGTCCCAGAAGCCGAAGGTGGTGTGGATGCCGAAGTCGGCCGCTGCCGCCAGGTTGGTGGTGGTGCCGACGAAATGGCGGCCGATGTCGGTGCCGCCGTGGGCGATGAACCAGGCGCGCGCCACCGCCGCATTGGCCATCGTCTCCTGGGTGGTGAAGGTCTTACTGGCGATGATGAACAGGGTCTGCTCGGGCTTGATGCGCCGCAGCACCGGAGCGATGTCATGGCCGTCGACATTCGAGACGAAATGCATCGTGATGCCCGGGTGGGCAAAGGCGTCGAGCGCCGGCAACACCATCTGCGGCCCCAGGTCAGAGCCGCCGATGCCGATGTTGACCACATGCCGGATGCCGCTGGCGGTGGTGTCGCGCACCGCCTCGGCAAACTCCAGCAGGCGGTCCAGCACGCCGTGCACCTCGTCCGAGAACGGGCCCTGGCCGCGCGGCGCGCGCAGTGCGGTGTGCAGCACCGCCCGGCCCTCGGTGGTGTTGATGGCCGCGCCGGCCAGCATCGCGTCGCGCCGGGCCTCCAGGCCCACCTCGCGCGCCAGTTCGGTCAGCAGCTTGCGGGTCTTCAAATCCCACAGATTCTTGGACAGGTCGGCAAACACCTCGGGCGCCTGCAGCGACAGCGACTCGAAGCGCTGCGGGTCGCGGGCAAAGGCCTCGCGCAGGTCGAGGTCGCGGCCATGAGCCTGGTAGTGGCCCTGCAGCGCGGCCCAGGCAATGGTGGCATCACAGCGGGGCGGCGTCATGTCACAGCCCCTGGATCAAGGCGTCGAGCTTGGCCGAATCCAGCGCAAAGGCGCGGATGCCCTCGGCCAGCTTGTCGGTGGCCATCGCGTCCTCGTTGTGGGCATAGCGGAAGCTGGCCTCGTCGTGGTGCGCCTCGGGCAGGTCGGCCGCCCTGGCCTGGGCCGGGTCGAGCCGGCGCGGCACCGGCGCGTCGCCGGCCTGCAATGCGCTGAGCAGCTCGGGGCTGATGGTCAGCAGGTCGCAGCCGGCCAGCGCCACGATCTGGCCCACATTGCGGAAGCTGGCGCCCATCACCTCGGTGCGGATGCCGAAGCGCTTGTAGTGGCTGTAGATGCGCGCCACCGACTGCACGCCGGGGTCGTTGGCGCCGGCGCGGGCGGCTTCGTCCCAGGCGGCGCCGGCCTGACCCTTGTGCCAGTCGTAGATGCGGCCGACGAAGGGGCTGATCAGTTGCACGCCGGCGTCGCCGCAGGCCACCGCCTGGGCAAAGGAGAACAGCAGCGTGAGGTTGCAGTGGATGCCCTCGGCCTCCAGCGCGCGGGCGGCCTGGATGCCCTCCCAGGTGGCAGCCACCTTGATCAGCACCCGCTCGCGCGGCACGCCGGCCGCCTGGTACAGGCCGATCAGCCGGCGCGCCCGCGCCACGTTGGCGGCGGTGTCGAAGGACAGGCGGGCATCCACCTCGGTGGACACCCGGCCGGGCACCACCTTCAAGATCTCGCGGCCGAAGCGCACCAGCACCTGGTCGACGATGGCATCCAGCGGCGCACCGCGGTGCGCGGCCACGGTCTCGGTCAGCAGCGGCGCGTAGTCGGCCTGCTGCACCGCCTTGAGGATCAGCGACGGGTTGGTGGTGGCATCGCGCGGCGCAAACTGCGCCAGCTGCAGGAAGTTGCCGGTGTCCGCCACCACGGTGGTGAACTGTTTGAGCTGGTCGAGCTGGTTCATGGGGTTTCGCCCTGGGCGCGGCTGGGGATCAGCTGCAATTAGAACCCCTGGCGCAGCGCCCGGGTTTCGGCCGGGTTACTGGCCAATATGCGGCCGACATGCGGCCGACACGCGGCCCTCATGCGGCCACCACCGACACCCCGCCGCCGCCCAGGCTGAGCGTGGCGGCGTCGCCCGGGGCCCAGCGCTGCGCCGACTCGGGCAGCACCACGAACACCGTGCCCAGCGCGGTGTCGAAGCTCAGCTCGCGCTGACTGCCCAGGTAGGCGGTCTTGCTCAGGCTGCCGGCCAGGCCGCTGGCGCCGCCCGGGCCCACCCGCCAGGCCTCGGGCCGCACCGCCACCTTGACCGGACCGGGCGCCACCGGCCGCGCTGGCGCAAAGCACAGCGGTCCCAGCTGCACCTGGCCGTCGGCCCGCACCTCGGCGTCAAACAGCAGGGCCTCACCCATGAAACCGGCGACGAAGACGCTGGCCGGCTGCTCGTAGAGCTGCTGCGGCGTACCGGCCTGGGCGATGCGGCCCTGGTCCATCACGATGATCTGGTCGCTCACCGCCAGCGCCTCGGCCTGGTCGTGGGTCACATAGGCCACGGTCAGCCGCAGGCGCTGCTGCAGCGCGCGGATCTCCTCGCGCATGCTGCGGCGCAGCCTGGCGTCCAGGTTGGACAGGGGCTCGTCGAACAGCATCACCGACGGCTCCAGCACCAGCGCCCGGGCCAGCGCCACACGCTGCTGCTGGCCGCCCGACAGCTCGCTCACCGACCGCGCATCGAAACCCTCCAGCCCCACCAGCGCCAGCGCAGCGCGGGCGCGGCGCTGTGTTTCGTCGCGGCTGACACCGGTGACGCTCAGGCCATAGCCCACGTTGCGGATCACGTCCAGGTGCGGGAACAGCGCATAGCTCTGGAACACCATGCTGACATTGCGCTCGGCCGGGCCCAGCGTGGTCACGTTCTGGCCGTCGATCAGGATCTGCCCGGCGCTGGGCGATTCCAGCCCGGCGATCATGCGCAGCGTGGTGGTCTTGCCGCAACCCGACGGGCCCAGCAGCGTGGTCAGGCTGCCGCGCGGCACCTGGAAGCTGATGTCCTGCACCACCAGCGGCGCGTGCTTGCCCCCGTAGCGCTTGCTGACCTGCCGGAACTCGATGCCCTGACTCATGCCACCCCCTTGACCCGCCGGCCCAGCCGGCGCTCGCCCACCAGCGCCTGGATCAGTGCCGTGGCGGCCGACATCAGCACGATCAGCACCGTGCAGTAGGCCAGCGCCACCCCGTAATCGCCATTGCCCACCCGGCCGATGATGTAGGTGGTGGCCAGTTCGTTCTCGGCGGTGACCAGAAAGATCACCGCCGACACGGTGGTCATGCTGCGCACGAAGCTGTAGACCAGCGCGGCCACCAGTGCGGGTTTGAGCAGCGGCAACACCACCCGGCGCAGCGTGGTGGCGGTGCTGGCGCGCAGCAGGGTGCTGGCCTCGTCGAGTGACGGGTCGAGCTGGCGGAAGCTGGCCGCGCCGGCCCGCACCCCCACTGGCAGGCTGCGGAAGATGAAGCACAGCACGATGATCAGCCCGGTGCCGGTCAGCTCGAAGGGCGGGACGTTGAAGGCCAGGATGTAGCTCACGCCCAGCACCGTGCCGGGGATGGCAAAGGCCAGCAGCGCCGCAAACTCGAACAGGCGCTGGCCGGCAAAACGATTCCGCGCCAGCAGCCAGGCGACAAGCAGCCCCAGGCCGGCGCACAGCGGCGCGGCGATGGCCGACAGCTTCAGGGTGGTGAACAGCGAGTTCCAGGCGCTACCCACCCAGACCCAGCCGGCCGCGCCCGCCTGCACATCGAAGGCGGTGCGAAAGTGCGCCAGCGTCGGCGTGTAGTCGCGCCCCCAGGTCTGCACCAGGCCGCCGCTGAAGGCAAAGCCGTAGACCACCAGCGTGAACAGCAGCCAGGGCCCGGCCACGCCCAGGCACAGACGCCGCACGCCATCGGGCAGCGCCATCGGCAGGCCGCCGTCGCCCTTGCCGGACACCGTGGCATAGCTGCCCCGGCCCAGCAGGCGCTGCTGCAGAAAGAACACCAGCAGCGCAAAGCCGGTAAGGATCAGCGCCAGCGACGCGGCCCGGCCCTGGTCGAACTGGGCCCCGACAATGGCAAAGAAGATGTCGGTCGACAGCACCGCAAACCCGCCGCCCACCACCACCGGGTTGCCGAAGTCGGCCATGCTCTCGATGAAACCTACCAGAAAGGCATTCGCCAGCCCGGGTTTGAGCAGCGGCAGGGTGATGGTGCGGAAGGTGGTCCAGCGGCTGGCGCGCAGGGTCTGGGCGGCCTCTTCGAGCTGCGGCCCCAGGCCCTGCACCACGCCGCGCATGATCATGAAGGCCACCGGCGTGAACGAGAACAACTGCGCCAGCCAGATACCGAAGGGCCCGTAGAACCAGCGCGTGGGCGGCAGGCCGAACAGCGACTCCAGCGCCTGGTTGACCAGCCCGGCGCGGCCGAACAGCAGGATCAGGCCCAGCCCCACCACAAAGGGCGGGGTGATGATGGGCAGCAGCGCCAGCAGGTTCAGCCCCCGCGCCAGGCGCGCATCGCCGCGGTCGGCATACAACGCGATCAGCGTGCCCATCACGGTGGTGCTGGCGGCCGTGGCCAGGGCCAGGGCCAGGGTGTTCCAGGCCACGCCGCAGCGCACGCCGCCGGCCAGGCAGGCCAGGCCCCAGACCCGCTCATGGCCCAGGCGCTGGGCCAGCGCGCCGGCCGACCAGGCGCCGGCGTCATCCTGGAAGGCCCCGGCCATCGCCCGCAGCACCGGCAGGGCCACAAACAGCGCCAGCAGCGCCACTGCCACCACCACCGACGCGGCCACGAACAGATCGCCCCGGAACCCGCCCTGCCGCGCAATCCCCGCGCCCAGCAGCACCAGCAGGGCCAGCAGCATCAGCGCCGCGCCCGGCCCGAGGCCCGGCTGGCCCTGCGCCAGCGGCCCCAGCGTGGCGGCCAGTCCGTCCCAGGCCCAGCCCTGGGCGCCGATCAGCCAGGCCGGCGCCAGCAGGCCGGCCAGTGCCAGGCCGGCACCAGCCAGCAGCGCCCGGCCCTGGCGCGGCCCGGGCGGCCAGGCCAGGCCCAGTGCGGCCAGCCCCAGGCCGGCCAGGGGCAACATCAGCCAGGGCCGGCCATGGCGCAGCGCCTGCACTGCGCCGGCGGCGGTGTCCGGCCCGCCCCAGGCCGCAGCGCAGGCGGCCCACAGCGACAGGTCTTGCGGCAGGTACCAGGGCAGCAACAGCCAGGCCCCCAGGGCCAGCGCCCACCAGGCCCAGAGCGGGCGCCGCAGGCGCCGGCCGGCGCCGCGCCGATCAGGCCGGGCGGCGGCGCGCACGGCCGGCGCCTGCCTCATCGTGGCAGCGCGTTGACGTCCCTCTCCCACTTGCCGATCAGGCGCTTGCGCTCGGCCGAGGCGCCGTATTTGGCGTAGTCGTAGGCGATGAACTTGATCTTCTTGAAATCGGGCACACGCGCGTCCACCGGTGTGGCCTTGTTGCTGGGCAGCTGAAACTGCTTGGCCGCTGCGCCGAACTGCTGGGCTTGGGGCGTGAGCGCCCATTCGTAGAAAGCCTTGGCCTGGGCCCCGTTGCGGGCGCCCTTGATGATCGACATCGAGCCGATCTCGGCCCCGGTGCCCTCGGCCGGGGTGACGGTCTCGATCGGGAAGCCCTGCAGCTTCTCGCCCGGGCCGTCATGCACGAAGCTGATCGACAGGGTGGTCTCGCCGCGCGCCGCCGCCTTGATCGGGCCGGTGCCCGATCGGGTGTACTGGCTGATGTTCTTGTGCAGCGCCTTCATGTAGTCGAAGGCCTTGTCTTCGCCCATCAGCTGCACCAGGGTGGCCACCATGGTGTAGGCGGTGCCGCTGCTGGCCGGGTTGGCAACCTGGATTTCGCCCTTGTAGGCCGGGTTGAGCAAATCGGCCCAGCTCTTGGGGACCGGCAGCTTCTTCTTGGCGATCAGCTCGCTGTTGTAGCCAAAGCCGAGCGGGCCGCTGTAGATGCCCACGGTCTTGTAGCCCGACTGCTCGGCCTGTTGCTGCGCCCAGGCATGCAACTGGGGCAGGGCGGCCGATTTGTACTCCAGCGTCAGCCCGCTTTCGGCCGCCTGCAGGTGCGGGTCGCCGGTGCCACCGAACCAGACATCGGTCTTGGGGTTGGCGCGCTCGGCCATCAACTGGGCCAGGGCCTCGCCCGAGCCCTTGAGCGACATGTTCACTTTGACGCCGGTGGTCTTGGCGAACACCGTCTGGATCAGGTTGCACCACTCGGCCTGCACCGAGCAGATGACGTTCAACTGGCCGGCATCCTGGGCCAGGGCAGGGGCGCTGGTGGTCAGGGCCAGCAGGCCGGCGAGCAGCGGGGAAAGACGGGCGATCATGGCGGGTGTCCTCGGGGCGGCACGCAGGCTCTGCGCAGCCGGCGATGCTAGCCCCGCAAACCAGCCGGCCGGCCGTCGGCGGCACCGGACATACCCCAGGGCCGGCCGGCACCCTCGTCCAGAATCGGGTCATGCCCGCCGCCCTGCCCTCGCGCCGCCAACTGCTGGCCGGCGGCCTGCTGTGGCCGCTGCAGCGTGGCATGGCCCAGGCCACACCGAACCCCGCCGCAGGGCCGGCCGCCAGGGCCGTGCCAACGGCCCCCATCGACACCGGCAGGGTCTGGCGGGTAGGTGCGGGACAAGCCGTCGACCGCATCGCCGACGCGGTGCGCCAGGCCGCCGACGGCGACACGATCCTGATCCAGCCCGGCACCTACCGGGGCGACGTGGGCGTGATCCACCATAGGCGGCTGCGGCTGATCGGCCTGGGCCCCGGCGATGCGGCAGGCCCGCCACGGCCCCGGCTGGAAGCCGCCGGCCAGCATGCCGAGGGCAAGGCGATGTGGGTGGTGCGCGGCGGCGACATCCAGATCGAGAACCTCGATTTCGACGGCGCCCGCGTACCCGACGGCAATGGCGCGGCGATCCGCTTCGAGCGCGGCCAGCTGACGCTGCGCGACTGTGGCTTCAGCAATCACCAGACCTGCCTGCTGACCAGCGACCAGGCCGACGCCCGCCTCAGCCTGGACCACTGCCAATTCAGCCAGGCGCCGGCCAACCCCACTGGCCTGCCCCATCTGGTCTACGTGGGCCGCATTGCACGGCTGCGGATGCGGGCCTGCCAGCTGCGCCAGGGCCTGGACGGCCACCTGCTCAAGTCGCGCGCACGCCAGACCGTGCTGCACGACAACCTGATCGACGATGGCCCCCAGGGGCAGGCGTCCTACGAGATCGACCTGCCCGAGGGCGGCGATGCCTGGATCGAAGGCAATACCGTGGTGCAGGCCGCAGCTACCCGCAATGCGGTGATGCTGGCCTATGGCGCCGAAGGCGGCCGCTGGCCGGTCAACCGCCTGGTCCTGCGGCGCAATACCTTCATCAACCGCCTGCCGGCTGGCGGCTGGTTCGTGCGGGTCTGGGCCGATCGCCTGCCGGCCGGCGGCCTGGACGTGGACAGCCAGCACAACCACTACCTCGGCCCGGGCAGCCTGGCGCTGGGGCCGCACGGCCACTCGGCCGAGGACCGCTTCGGCCCGGCCCCGTGAATCCGCGCCAGGCGCGCGCCTGCACATTGCACAACGTCCACGAGAGGACTAGTCTGATCGGCTGGGCCAGAAAGTTCACCGCCGGTCAGGCGCGTCCAGCGACACCTGATCCCACCCAACAGAAGTCCACGATGTCTGCAATCAACTCGATTGGCCTTGCGTCCTTCCGCCGAACTGCGGTGACCACTGGTTTGGCCATGTTGCTTGGCTCGCCGCTGCAGCCGGCGGCAGCGGCCGGGTTCACGATCGACACCAACACCTTGTTGATCAACGGTGGCACCACGCTCAACGGTGCGTCGTTCGTCGCCCTGCGGCGCGACGCGTCGGTGGTGGAATTCCTTTTCAAGGACAAGCTCGTCATCCGGCCCGGCGACTACATCACGGCGATCGGCCCGTACGGCGTGGTGTTGCACAGTGCGCGCGATGCGAGCATCGGCGCAGCGGCGTCCTTCAACTTTGGCGCAACCGGTGGAACGATCGCCCGAGCCGGCGGCGGGAGCGGCGCACCCTATTCGGCGGGTGGCACGCCGTCCTTTGCCGGCGGCGCTGGCGGGCGCGGTGGCAACGGCGGGACAGGCGCGGATGACAATTTTCCGTCCCCTTACCTTCCAGCGACAGGTGGCCAGCCGGGCATCGCCGGGTCACTGGGCGTGATTGGCGGCGTCGGCAGCAGTTGGGCGGGCACCGCCGGTATCAACAGTATCAGCGGTGGTGGTGCAGGCGGGCTGGCTGGGCCGGGCGGACCACCCGGCACCCACAACGGCGGGGGCGGCGCGGGCGGCAGCGGCTGCAGCCTGTCTTGCAACGGCTCCAGCGGATCGCCGGGAAACCCCGGCGGGGACGGCTCGACCGGTGGCCATGGCGGGGGTGGCAGTGGCGGCAGCAATACCGGATCAGGCTTGTTGATCACCGGTGGCGGCGGCGGTGCCAGTGGTGGCAGCGGCGGCGGCGGCGGTAGCGGCCGAGGCGGGATCGGCGGCGGCGGCGGCGGTGGCGGTGCATTTTTCGTGTTCGCCAATGGCGGGCGTGGCGGCAATGGGGGCGACGGTGGCTACGGTGGCTACGGTGGATTCGGCGGCGCAGGGGGTTCCGGCGGCGCGGGCGGTGGCGCCGTCGAGATTCACGCCAACGGGCGCTTGACGGCGAGCGGAGGCTATGCCGCCAAAGGAGCCGCAGCGACCGATTTCTACTTTGGGGAGGGGGGCGGGGCCGGCGGTCATGGTGCCGACGGGCAGACGGGCGCCAGCAACGGCGCCTACAGCGGTGGCCGCGGTGGCAACGGCGGCGCCGGTGGCAACGGCGGCGCGGGCGGCAACGGCGGCCTGGGCGGCGGCGGCGCCGGTGGCACCATCAAGCTCTTCGCCTCGGTTGTTCACACCACGGGCGTGGTCGTCGACACGACCGGTGGCGGTGGCGCCAATGCCGGCAGCAACGGACGTTTCATCGTCGGCAGCAACACGCAGGTGGACTTGGGCTCGAGCCTGATTTCGGGCAGCGCAGTGGAGCATTACGCCGGCGCGATGGATCCCAACCCGTTCATCAAGACCACCCTGGACACCCCGTTCATCCCGGACCTGGCCGGTGGCCCCGAGGTCTACGGTCGACTGGATGGCCTGACGGCCCGCTCGCGCGAGATGCTGCC
>JAYUQJ010000321.1:0-3569 GCA_043756825.1 Betaproteobacteria bacterium
CGCGCCCTTGGCCTCTGGCGCGCCCCAGACCCAGCACAGCGTGGCCGCCGGCAGGTCCTGGCCGCTCCGGCTGCGCGCGAGTTTGAGCAGCTGGCGCTCCATGAAGGGCACGCGGTCGAGCGCCATGTCGAAGCTCATGCAGACCTTCACGGCCGCATCGTCGCCCGCCTTCACGCGCAGATCGACGGCCGTGTTGGGCTCTTGCAGGCGCCAGGCCCAGCGCAGGCGCTTCGGGGCATCGACCGAGGGCAGTTCATGCACCAGATTGCCATAGCTGCGCTGGGTCTGGATGCGCAGGGCTTCGCGGCCGTCAACGGTCTCGGCGCTGTAGCGCGTGACGGGCGGGGCCTGCTGCGGCAACGTCACCACCCGCCAGGGTGAAACGATCGCTCCCGCTTGCACCAGCGGCGACACGCTGGAACCCGCCAGCAAACTGGCAGGCAATGCGGCCAGCAAAGCGCCCAGCGCGAGGCTAGCCGCGCTGCCAGGCATGAAACTTCTCGACCCAGCGCAGCAGCGCCAGCGGCTGGTGCGCGCGCTTCCATTCGCCGGCGGCGTACTTGTTGGCCTCGGACCAGGTCGGGTAGGTGTGGATCGTGCCCAGGATCTTGTTCAAACCCAGGCCGTGTTTCATCGCCAGCACGTATTCGGCCAGCAGGTCACCGGCGTGCACACCGACGATCGTCACGCCGAGGATCTTGTCCTTGCCCGGCACCGTGAGCACCTTCACGAACCCATGGTCGGTGCCGTCGGCGATCGAGCGGTCCAGGTCGTCGAAGCCATACCGGGTGACCTCCACTTCGATTCCCTGCTCTTTCGCTTCGTTCTCTGACAGGCCCACCCGGGCCACTTCCGGCTCGGTGAAGGTGGTCCAGGGAATGACGGAATAGTCGGCCTTGAAGCGCCGCACCCGGCCGAACAGCGCGTTCACAGCCGCGTACCAGGCCTGGTGCGCTGCCGTGTGCGTGAACTGGAACGGTCCGGCCACATCGCCCACGGCGTAGATGTTGGGAAAGTGGGTGCGCAGGTAGGCGTCGGTCTCGATGGTCTTGCGCGGGGTGAGCGGCATCCCCAACTCCTCCAGGCCATAGCCGGTGGTGCGCGGGCTGCGGCCAACGGCACACAGCAGCTGGTCGAACGGAATGGCCACTTCCTGGCCCGCGTGCTTGGCGATCAGGCGCTTCTCACCAGAGACAATTTCGACACGCAGCGCCTGGTGCCCGGTCAGCACCTGCACGCCGTCGTCGCGCAGCGACGCCGCCACCAGTGCCGAGACTTCCGGGTCCTCGCGCACCAGCAGGCGGTCGGCCATCTCCACCTGCGTAACCTGGCTGCCCAGGCGCGCGAACGACTGCGCCAGTTCGCTGCCGATCGGCCCCCCGCCCAGCACCAGCAGGCGCCTCGGCAGTTCCTTAAGGCCCCACACCGTGTCGCTGGTCAGCACGCCGGCCTCGGCCAGGCCGGGGATGGGCGGCACGAAGGGACTTGCGCCGGCGGCGATGACGATGTTGCGTGTGGTCAGCGTGCGGGAGCCGCCATCGGCCAGGGTGATGTCCACACTCCAGGGGCTGGTGATGTGGGCATAGCCCTGCAGCACTTCCACGCCGAGCCGTGTGTAGCGCTCCACCGAGTCGTGCGGCTCAATGGTGCGG
This sequence comes from Betaproteobacteria bacterium, assembly GCA_043756825.1. Classification (GTDB taxonomy): domain Bacteria; phylum Pseudomonadota; class Gammaproteobacteria; order Burkholderiales; family Burkholderiaceae_C; genus Pseudaquabacterium. The sequence goes on from JAYUQJ010000321.1 coordinate 1,653, forward strand.
ATCACGTCCTGCACCCGTTGCATTACTGCGGCGAAGTCCACTGTGCCGCGCGCATCCATAACCCCGAACCGGTCGGCGGTGCGGATCTGCCTTGCCAGCTTGGCGCTGCGGATCAGTGCCTTGCTGGGCACGCAGCCGTAGTTGAGGCAGTCGCCGCCCATTTTGTGGCCCTCAACGAGTGTGACCTTGGCTTTCACCGCCGCCGCGATATACGCGCTGACCAGGCCGCCGGCACCGGCGCCGATCACCACCAGATTACGGTCGAAACTGCCCGGCTTCTTCCATCCTGCGTAGCGCTTGCGCGCCTGCATGCCGCTGACGACACTCTTGGCCACCAGTGGAAAGACGCCGAGCAAGACGAAGCTGCCCAACAGGCCGGCCGAGAACACATCGCCGGGCGCGTTGATGGCGGCTAGCTGCGTGCCCGCATTCACATACACCGCGGTTCCGGCCAGCATGCCAACTTGGCTCGCCAGGTAAAAGCGCAGCGCCGGCATGGCGGTCAACCCCATCAACAGGTTGACCAGCCAAAACGGGAACAGCGGCACCAGGCGCAGGGTGAGCAAATACCAGACGCCGTCTCGTTGCAGTCCTTCGTTGATCGGTGCCAGCCGGCGGCCGAAGCGGGCCTGGATCGTGTCGCGCAACAGGTAGCGGGCCACCAGGAAGGCCAGCAGGGCGCCGATGCTGGAGGCGAACGACACCACCAGCAGGCCCATGCCGAGGCCGAAGATTGCGCCGGCGGCCAAGGTGAGGATCACCGCGCCCGGAATCGATAATGCGGCTGCGGCCACGTAGATGGCGAAGAACCCCAGCACAGTGGCCAGCGGCTGGGCATGGTAGCGGCCCACCAGCGCGTCGCGGCTGGCTTTGAGGTTGTCCAGGGTCAGCAGCTGCCCCAGCTCGAAGTGGCGATACAGCAGCACGGCCGCGACCGCGGCGACGCCTGCGGCAATCCACGGCAGCGAAACGCGCCCCGGCCGCATCAGAGCACGCCTGCGGGTGCGAACTTCAGCACGACCTCCTGCGGCGCGGCCGGCTCCAGCGCGCCGCCGCAGCTGCTGCCCTGGCCGGCGGTGCAGCCGTAGCAGTGGTCGGCGATTTTGATGTCCTCGCCTTCGGGGTCGCACCCGAGCAGGTCACGCAAGTGCGGGCGAACGATCTCGCCCAGCCGCGCGTTCAGGCCCAACATCTGGTTGAAGTCGCAGTCGTACAGGTCGCCCTGCCAATCCACGCTGACCATGCTGCGGCACATCACTGTGTCCAGGTTCTCCGGCTGGTAGGCGCCCCGCAGCAGCTGCATGTAGCTGGCGAAGGTGCCCTTGCTTACCAATGTGCTGCCGAAGCGCTGCACTGGCATGTTGGTCAGCGCGAACAGGTGGTTAAAGCGGATGCCGAAGTGCGCCAGCAGCTCGCGCTTGTAGTCGGCTTCCAGCGCGCCCTGCGGCGGTGGCAGCGACGCACCCTGCGGGTTGTAGACCAGGTTGAGCACCAGGCCACTGTCGTCCTGCCCGTAGCCAAGCGCATTGAGCTGCTGGAGGCCGGCGATGCTGCGGTCAAACACGCCGTCGCCACGCTGCCGGTCCACGTTGGCCGGCGAGTAGCAGGGTAGTGAGGCGGTGACCTCTACACACTGCTGCGCAAGGAATTCGGCCAGGCCGTCCTGCCCCGGCTCCGAGAGGATGGTGAGATTGCAGCGGTCGATCACGCGCACGCCCACCGCGCGGGCGCCGCGCACCAGGGCACGGAAATGCGGGCTCAGCTCCGGTGCGCCGCCGGTCAGGTCCAGCGTGCCGACGTCGCGCGCGCGCAACACCTCCAGCACCAGGGCGGCGTGCTCGGCATCCATCATTTCGGTGCGCTGGGGACTGGCGGCCACGTGGCAGTGCAGGCAGCTCTGGTTGCATTTGTAGCCCA
>JAYUQJ010000322.1:0-3567 GCA_043756825.1 Betaproteobacteria bacterium
GTGAAGGCCAGCTTCAGCGTCAGCGGGTCCACGCCCAGGTCGGCGGCCATCTCGGCCAGTGAGGTGGCGATCACCGTGCTGACCAGGTTCTCCATGAACAGCGCGGCGGCCACCACCAGGGTGAGCGCGCGCGTGGACACCGCCGCAGCGGTCAAGGTGGGGCCATCGCCTCGCTGATCAGCCGCGCCACCAGTGCCGGGTCTTCCATCGGCATCATGTGGGTCTTGTCCAGCAGCTGGCGGTCACGGCCCTGGGGGAAGGCTGCCGCCAGGCCGGCCCAGGTGGGGGTGCCCAGGCTGTCCCAGGGCTGGATCGCAGGGTCTTGGGGCCGGGCGCGCAGCACCAGCACCGGGATGGGCAGGGCGCGGATGTCGTCGTGGATGGCGGGGTTGAAGCGCGACAGCGGATAGACCTTGCCCTCGAAGGCCGGCGCGCAGGCGAGCTGGAAGCCTTGGCCGCTGTCGGCCGGCTTCAAGCCGTGGTCGCAGTAGTCGCGCAGGGCCTGGCGGTCGAACACCGAGTACGGCGGCCGGTCGGCAAAGCGCTGGAACATCGCGTCGGCGGATTCGAAATGGTTCTTGCGCTGGGCCGCCGGGTGCAGATCGATACGGGCGGGCCGCGCGGCCTGGTTGTGCTCGGGCGACTGGATCACCGGGTCGATCAGGATCAATTGGCTGAAGCGCCACGGCTGCAGTGCCGCCGCGCGCAGCAGGCCGAAGGCGCCCATGCTGTGGCCCACGCCCACCGCGCCGTGCAGATCCAGGTGCGTGGCCAGGGCCGACAGGTCCTGGCCAAAGGCCTCCCAGCTGTCGAAGTCAGCCGTCTCGCTGCGGCCATGGCCGCGCTGCTCGGCGGCGATCACATGGTGCCCGGGCAGGTGGCGGACCACCTGGTCCCAGACGCGGCCGTGGAAGCCGGTGGCATGCACCAGCAACAGCGTGGGCTGCCGGCCGCGCAGCGCGGCGCGCCACTCGAAATAGGCCATCGTGATGCCGTTGGCCTGCACCCGGTGCAGCTGCGGCGACTCGGTCCCGGTTTGGTCGTGCACCGTCACACCTTGGCCGCCAGGCGGCTGGCCTGGTCGATGGCGCGCTTGGCGTCCAGCTCGCCGGCCTCGAAGGCACCGCCTACCAGCCGGGCCGGCAGGCCCAGCGCCTGCAGCTCGTCGTAGAGGCCGCGCTGCGACAGCTGCCCGGCGCAGACGATCACCGTGTCCACCTCGAACAGCCGCGGCTCGCCGTTGACCCGCGCGTGCAGTCCCGCATCGTCGATGCGGTCGTAGTCCACCCCGGCCACCATGTGCACGCCGCGCCGGCCCAGCACCAGGCGGTGGGTCCAGCCCGTGGTGCGGCCCAGGTTGCGGCCCAGAGACTCGGCCTTGCGCTGCATCAGCCAGACCTCGCGATCGGCCTTGTGCACCTCGGGCACCACACCGGTGACGCCGCCGCGCGGGTGGTTCTTGAAGTCGATGCCCCACTCGCGCGCAAAGACGTCGATGTCCACCGCACCCGAGACACCCGCGTGGGTGATCAGCTCGGCCACGTCGAAGCCGATGCCGCCGGCGCCCATGATGGCCACCCGTTGGCCGATCGGCCTGAGGCCCAGGATGGCGTCGAGGTAGGTCAGCACCATCGGGTGATCGATGCCGGGCAAGACCGGCCGGCGCGGTGTGATGCCGGTGGCCACCACCACCTCGTCGAAGCCTTCGGCCTGCAGTTGGGCGGCGCTGGCCGGGGTGTTCAGGCGCAAGGTGATGCCGTGCAGATCGATCATGCGGCGGTAGTAGCGCAGGGTCTCGTAGAACTCTTCCTTGCCCGGGATGCGCTTGGCCAGGTTGAACTGGCCGCCGATCTCGGCCCCGGCCTCGAACAATGTGACGCGGTGGCCGCGCTGCGCCGCCACCGTGGCAAAGGCCAGGCCGGCCGGGCCGGCACCCACCACCGCCAAGCGCTTGGCGGCGGCCACTGGCCGGTAGTTCAGCAGGGTCTCATTGCAGGCGCGCGGGTTGACCAGGCAGCTCACCGGCTTGTTGCCGCCAAAGGTGTGGTCCAGGCAGGCCTGGTTGCAACCGATGCAGGTGTTGATCTCGTCTTCGCGGCCCTGGGCCGCCTTGTTGACCAATTCGGGGTCGGCCAGCATCGGCCGGGCCATCGACACCAGGTCGGCATGGCCCTGGGCCAGCACGTCCTCGGCCACCTGCGGCATGTTGATGCGATTGCTGGTGATCACCGGCACGCTCACGGCCTGGCGCAGCCGGCCGGTGACGCTGGCAAAGGCCGCGCGCGGCACCATCGTGGCAATCGTGGGCACCGGCGCTTCGTGCCAGCAAAAATGGGTGCTGATGATGCTGACACCGGCCGCCTGCACCGCCTGGGCCAGCTCGACGATCTCGTCCCAGGCCAGCCCGCCGTCCAGCATGTCCATGGCCGCGATGCGGAAGATCACGATGAAGTCGGGCCCCACCGCCTGGCGCACCCGGCGCACCACGGCCACCGCAAAGCGCATGCGGTTCTGCCACCCACCGCCCCAGCGGTCGGTGCGCAGATTGGTCTTCTGCACCAGGAAGGTGGAAATCAGGTAGCCGGCCGAGCCGATGATCTCGACCCCGTCGTAACCGGCCAGCCGGGCCATGCGGGCGCACTGGGCAAAGTCCTCGATCTGCTGCTCGATGCCTGCTTCGGTCAGGGCGTTCGGCACGTGGCTGCCGATGCGCGACTTGACCGCCGACGGTGCCACGCAATCCGGCGTGCGCGCCATCGGGCCGGTGTGCAGGATCTGCATGCAGATCTTCACGTCCGGATCGGCTGCATGCACGGCGCGGGTGATCAGGCGGTGCTGCTCGGCTTCAGCAGGGGTGGACAGCTTGCTGCCGCGGCCGGCCTCGCGGTTGGGGTAGATGCCGCCGGTGATGATCATGCCCACGCCGCCCTGGGCCCGCTCGGCATAGTAGGCGGCCATGCGCTCGAAGCCCTGCTCGGCCTCTTCCAGCCCGGTGTGCATCGATCCCATCAGGATGCGGTTCTTCAGGCGCACCGGTCCGACCTGCAGCGGGGCAAAGACATGCGGATAGCGGGTGGTGCCGGTCATCGAAGGGCCTCGGTCATGGGTGGGGGCGCGCGCCGATGGTGGCGCAGGGCCGACGCCCGCGCCTATCGTCGGAAGTGACGAATCAGGCGGCCGCTGGCGCCCGGGGCCACAGCCGGTCCGCCAGCTTTTGGCGCTGGTGGCCGGCGTCGCCGAACCAGGGCTGCAGCCACAGTGCCCGGCGCAGGTAGAGCTGGGCATCGCAGTCCCAGGTGAAGCCGAAGCCGCCGTGGAACTGCACCGCCCGGTCGCCGGCCTGCACGAAACCGTCGCCGGCCTCGGCCTTGGCCATGCGCAGCGCCAGCTCGGCATCGCTGCCCTCGGCCAGCAGCGTGGCGGCATGGTAGACATGGGAGCGGGCCCGCTCCAGGCTGCACAGCAGGTCGACCGCGCCATGCTTGAGCGCCTGGTAGCTGCCGATCTTGCGGCCGAAGGCGCTGCGGGTGTTGAGGTAGTCCACCATCAGCGCCAGCGCGCCGGCCA
>JAYUQJ010000323.1:0-9976 GCA_043756825.1 Betaproteobacteria bacterium
GCTCGCCATAGCCCGGGCTATGGCTGCGCTTTGCGTCTAGATCGAGCACGTTTTGTGGTGTTGCTCGGTCACGCTCGAAATCCTCTCAGTCTCTGAGGCCGGTCGGTTCAGCAGCGGCCTGCGCCGGGCCGTCGGCTTGACGCGGCTGGGACTGGCCAAGCTGCTGGCCGCGCTGCTCGTGCTGGCCCATGGCCTGGCCGCAGCGCAGGCCGATGTGGCGCGCGTCCAGCCCGCGCAAGCGGTGGCATCGGCGCCCGCCGGGGCCGCTGACGCGGCCTACAGCGTGCAGGAGTTCGATTGGCACGACCGACGCCGTGACCGCGCGGTGCCGGTGCGCCTGTACTGGCCGGCGCAGGCCTCGGCGGCGCACCCGGTGCCCTTGATCGTGTTCTCGCACGGCATCGGCGGGTCGCGCCGCGGTTACACCTACCTGGGCCAGTTCTGGGCCAGCCAGGGCTATGCCAGTCTGCACCTGCAGCATGTGGGCAGCGACCGCACCGTCTGGACCGGCAATGTGTTCAGCACCTTCGGCCGCCTGCAGGCCGCAGCGCAGGAGAATGAAGCCCTGGCCCGGGTACATGACCTGCGCTTCGCCCTGGACCAGATGCTGGACGGGCCGCTGGCCGCGCAGATCGACGCGCGCCGCCTGGTCGCCGCCGGGCATTCCTACGGCGCCAACACCACGCTGCTGGCGGTGGGTGCCCAGGTCGAGCGCAATGGCCAGGCGGTGAACCTGCGCGACCCGCGCCTGAAGGCCGCCATCGTGATCTCGGCTCCGCCGTTCTATGGCGAGGCCTCGGCGGGCCAGATATTGGGCGGCATCGCGGTACCCAGCCTGCACATCACCGCCACCGACGACATCATCCGCATACCCGGATACTTCTCGCCAGCCAGTGACCGCCTGGCGGTGTACGAGGCCACCGGCGGCGGCGCGCTCAAGGCGCTGGCGGTCTTCGAGGGTGGTTCGCACAACATCTTTAGCGATCGCGGCCACAGCGGCGGAGCCGGCCTGAACGCCCAGATCAAGGCGGCGACCCAGGCGCTGTCGATGGCTTTCCTGGGCTATGTCTTCGAGGGTGACGAGACGGGTCTGGGCCAGTGGGCACGCCGTTTCGGCGGCCTGCTGTCGCGTAGCAGCTTCGCCGCGCGCTGAGTCGGGCCGGGCCGGGCCGGGCCGGCGGTCGGGCCCAGGCGTTCTTGCGCACCGCCTGGCTGCCGCCTGGCACCGCTGCTGCGCCGCGCTGGCGCTGCTCCGCCAGCCTGCGGATTTCAAGCCCCGGCGCGCCCGCCCTTGATGGCAGCGTAGCGGGACAGCGTGCGCTCGCGCGCCAGGTCGTGTACCACCACCGGCAGCGGGTAGTTGCCGCCCGGTACCACGCCGGCCGCCTGCAGTTCCAGCGGCCGGGCCAGCCAGGGCGCGTGGATCAGCTTGTCGGGCAAGGCCGCCAGGACCGGCAGGTAGCGGCGGATGAAGCGCCCCTCGGCATCGAATTTCTCGCTTTGCGCCACCGGGTTGAAGATACGGAAATAGGGCTGGGCGTCACAGCCGGTCGAGGCCGCCCATTGCCAGCCGCCGTTGTTGGCGGCCAGGTCAAAGTCATTGAGGTGGGTGGCGAAATAGGCCTCGCCCCGGCGCCAGTCCAGGCCCAGGTCCTTGGTCAGGAAGCTGGCCACCACCATGCGCAGGCGGTTGTGCATATAACCGGTCTGGTTGATCTGGTGCATCGCCGCGTCCACCAGCGGGTAGCCGGTGCGGCCCTCGCACCAGGCGGCAAACAAGGCGTCGGCGTGTTTGCCGTGGTCCCATTTGATCGCGTCGTACTCGGGCTTGAAGCTGTGGCCCACCACGCGGGGATGGTGGTGCAGTATCTGGTGGTAGAAATCGCGCCAGATCAACTCGGAGAGCCAGACCTCGGCGCCGCGCGATCCGCCCTGCATGCGCTGCCAGGCGGCGTTCGCCAGCTGTCGGATCGACAGGGTGCCGAAGCGCAGGTGCACGCTCAGGTAGCTGGGCCCCTTGATGGCCGGGAAGTTGCGGTGCGCGTCGTAATCATCGATGCGGTCGAGAAATTCGTCGAGCAGGCCCTGGCCGCCGCTGCTGCCCACCGGCAGGCGCAGCTGGTGCAGGTTGGTGTTGACGAAACCGATATCGGCCAGCGTCGGCAAGCCCAGGGCCACCGGCGCTGGCGCCAGCGCCGCGGCATGGCGCGCCACCGGGTAGGCCTTGAGGTAGAAGTTGTCGATCTTGCGCAGCCAGGCGTTCTTGTAGGGCGTGAACACGCTGTAGGGGCTGCCGGTGGCAGTGAGCACCTCGCTGCGCTCGAACACTACATGGTCCTTGCTGGTGTGCAGGGCCACGCCGATGTCGGCCAGGCGGCCGCGCATCTGGGCATCGCGGGCCAGTGCGGCCGGTTCGTCGTCATGGTTGGCGTACACCGCCTGCACGCCCAGCTCCTGGGCCAGCGCCGGCAAGGCTTGGCGGGCATCGCCGTGGCGCACGATCAGGCCCACGCCGGCCGCGCCGTGTGCCAGGCCCAGCTCGCGCAACTGCTGGTCCAGATCGACCAGGCTGTCGCGGATGAACTCGACCCGCCGGTCGGCGCGCGGCAGCGGGTCGAGGATGGCACTGTCGAAGACAAATGCGCACCAGACCTGGCGTGCCGCCTTGAGCGCATGGAACAGCGCCGCATTGTCGACGGCGCGCAGGTCGCGCCGGAACCAGACCAGCGCGCAGGGCATGGGTGGGGCAGGGTGGGTAGGGTGTGCGGTCACCGTTGCAGTGTCCGCGATCATTAGAATCCGGCCATGTCTGTGGGCCGCTTCGATCTCACCAACCAGTTTCTGATCGCCATGCCGGGCATGGTCGACGGCAACTTTGCGGGTGCCGTGGTCTACCTGTGCGAGCACACCTCAGAGGGCGCTCTCGGCCTGGTGATCAACAAGCCCATCGACATCACCTTGCAGAATCTGTTCGAGAAGGTCGAGCTGAACCTGCAATCGGGGCCGCTGGGTGCGCAGCCGGTGTACTTTGGCGGGCCGGTGCAGACCGAGCGCGGTTTTGTGCTGCACGAGGCCGCGCCGGACAACGACGTGCCCGGCGCGGCCCGCTACAGCAGCACCCTCAAGATCCCTGGTGGCCTGCAGATGACCACCAGCAAGGACGTGCTGGAGGCGCTGGCCCAGGGCCACGGCCCGCGCCGCCTGCTGGTTACCCTGGGTTACAGCGGCTGGGGCGCCGGCCAGCTGGAGGACGAACTCGGCCGCAATGGCTGGCTGACCGTGGACGCAGTGCCGGAGGTGATCTTCGATACGCCGGTCGAACAACGCTATGCGCGCGCGCTGGCGCTGCTGGGTTTCGATCCCCGCATGCTCAGCGCCGAGGCCGGGCATGGCTGAGGCGCTTCGATCGGCGCTGCGGGGCCGGCCGGCGGTGCAGCCGGCATGAGCAGCGGGCGCGCGCTTACCTTGTCTTTTCTGGCATTCGACCACGGCCTGAAGCGCACCGGTGTGGCCACCGGCAACACCCTGCTGGGCCTGGCCAGCCCCTTGACCACTCTGGCCGCCGAGGGCGAAGCCCGCTGGGAGCCGATTGCCCGGCTGGTGCGCGAGTGGCGGCCCGACGCGCTGGTGATCGGCGTACCGCGCCACCCTGACGGTGCGCCGCACGAGAATACCCGGCGGGCCCAGCGCTTCGGCCGGCAGCTGCGCGGCCGCTTCCCCTTGCCGGTGCACGAGGTGGACGAGCGCTACAGCACCACCGAGGCACGCGCCGCCGGCGCGGCCGATGTCGATGCGGCGTCGGCCGCCGTGATACTGGACCAATACCTGCGCAGCCTGAACCAGGCCCCCCTTCCATGAGCAAGCTGACTCTCGACGCCGAGGCCCTCTACACCGACCTGCGCAGCGGCGTGCAGGCCCTGTGGCGCCCCGGCATGGCCTTGATGGGCATCTGGTCGGGCGGGGCCTGGCTGGCCGAGCGACTGGCCAGCGACCTGCCCGCGCTGGGCAAGCCGGCGGTGATCAGCAGCAGCCTGCACCGCGACGATTTCGGCGCCCGCGGCATGGCCGGCGCCACGGACGCCACGCGGATTCCCTTCTCAGTGGACGGCGCACACATCCTGCTGCTTGACGATGTACTTTTCACGGGCCGCACCATCCGGGCGGTGCTCAACGAGCTGTTTGATTTCGGCCGGCCGGCCAGCGTCACGCTGGCGGTGCTGGTCGACCGGGGCGGGCGCGAGCTGCCGATCCAGCCGGCCTTCGCGGCGGCCAAGATCAGCCTGCCCGTGAGCCAGAAGCTGGCCCTGGCCCGCGCCGCCTCAGGCGGCTTGCGCTTCAGCATCAAGGGCTAGGGCGGCATGCTGCACAAACGCAACCCCCAACTCAACCGCCAGGGCGAGCTGATCCACCTGCTGTCCATTGAGGGCCTGCCGCGCGAGGTGCTGACCCATATCCTGGACACTGCCGGCACCTTTCTGTCGGTCAACGACCGCGAGGTCAAGAAAGTGCCGCTGCTGCGGGGCAAGAGCGTGTTCAACCTGTTCTTCGAGAACTCGACCCGCACCCGCACCACCTTCGAGATCGCCGCCAAGCGCCTGTCGGCCGATGTCATCAACCTCGACATCGCCAAGAGCAGCGCCAGCAAGGGCGAGAGCCTGCTCGACACCATCGCCAACCTCAGCGCCATGCATGCCGACATGTTCGTGGTGCGCCACGGCGAGAGCGGCGCGCCTTACCTGATCGCCCAGCACTGCGCGCCGCACGTGCATGTGGTCAATGCTGGTGACGGCCGACATGCCCACCCCACCCAGGGCCTGCTGGACATGTACACGATCCGGCACTTCAAGCGTGATTTCACCCAGCTCAGCGTGGCCATCGTCGGCGACATCGTGCACAGCCGGGTGGCCCGGTCCGACATCCATGCCCTGACCATCCTGGGCGTGCCCGACATCCGCGCGGTCGGCCCCAAGACCCTGGTGCCTGGCGACTTTGCCGGCATGGGGGTGCGGGTCTGCCACGACATGGCCGACGGCCTGCGCGGCGCCGACGTGATCATCATGCTGCGCCTGCAAAACGAACGCATGAGCGGCGCCATGCTGCCCAGCGCCGGCGAGTTCTTCAAGAACTACGGCCTGACCGACGACAAGCTCGGCCTGGCCAAACCCGACGCCATCGTGATGCACCCCGGACCGATCAACCGCGGGGTCGAGATCGCCTCGTCGGTGGCCGACGGCGCCCACAGCGTGATCCTGCCCCAGGTCACCTTCGGCATCGCTGTCCGCATGGCGGTGATGTCGATCATTGCCGGCAACGAGGCCTGAGAGGGTGTTGACGAAATGAATGGCACCCGCGTGAGGCCCCAAAACGGGCCAAATCTAGGCGCAAAGCACAGACGGGCTGCAGGCCCGGCGAGCATTTGCAACGACGAGCGGGTGCGTTTTGTGGCGTTGCTCGGTCACGCTCGAAATCCTCTCAGTCTCTGACCCCGCCATGAAGATCCTGATCAAGAACGGGCGCCTGATCGACCCGGCCTCGGGCCGCGACGAGACCGGTGATGTGGCCATCGCCGCCGGTCGCATCCTCGGCCTGGGCCGGGTGCCGGCCGATTTCCAGCCCGACCGGGTGATAGACGCCAGCGGCTGGGTCGTCGCGCCCGGGCTGGTCGACCTGGCGGCGCGCCTGCGCGAGCCTGGGCACGAACATGAGGGCATGCTGGAAAGCGAGCTCCGGGCGGCCGCCGCCGGTGGCGTGACCAGCCTGGTCTGCCCGCCCGACACCGACCCCCCGCTGGACGAGCCCGGGCTGGTGGAGATGCTCAAGTTCCGGGCGCGCAAGCTCAGCATGTGCCGGCTGTTCCCCTTGGGCGCCCTGACCCGCGGCCTGGCCGGCGAGGCGCTGACCGAGATGGCCGAGCTGACCGAAGCCGGCTGTGTCGGCTTCTCGCAGGCTGAAGTCCCCATCGCTGACACCTTGGTGCTGCAGCGCGCGCTGCAGTACGCCGCCACCTTCGGCTACACGGTCTGGTTGCGGCCGCAGGATGCCTGGTTGGGCAAGGGGGTGGCCGCCAGCGGCGCGGTGGCCACCCGGCTCGGCCTGGCCGGCGTGCCGGTGATTGCCGAGACCGTGGCCCTGCTGACCCTGATCGAGCTGATGCGCAGCACCGGGGCCCGGGTGCATCTGTGCCGCCTGTCGTCGGCAGCCGGCGTGGCCTTGCTGCGCGCCGCCAAGGCCGAGGGCCTGCCGGTGACCGGCGACGTGTCGATCAACTCGCTGCACCTGACCGATGTGGATATCGGTTTCTTCAACCCGGCGATGCGGCTGTCACCACCGCTGCGCCAGGGCGCCGACCGGGCTGCGCTGCGCGCCGCACTGGCCGACGGCACGCTGGACGCCCTGGTGTCCGACCACAATCCGGTGGGCGCTGACGAAAAGAATCTGCCTTTCGGCGAAGCCGAGCCAGGCGCTACCGGCCTGGAGCTGCTGCTCAGTCTGGCGCTCAAGTGGGGTGCCGACAGCGGCCTGTCCTTGCCGGCCACCCTGGCCCGCATCACCAGCGGCCCGGTGCGGGTGTTGGGCGACGCGCTCGGCTCGCTGGCCGCGTCGGCCGGTCAGTTGGTGGTCGGGGGGGTGGCTGACCTGTGCATCTTCGACCCGCAGGTCACCTGGACAGTGGCCCCGCAGGGTCTGCTCAGCCAGGGCAAGCACACCCCGTTCGCGTTTGACGCCACCGGCACAGCCTTGCCGGGCCGGGTTCGGGTGACCGTGGTGGCGGGCACGCTGGCCTTCGAAGCGCCTGCCCCAGCCCAGCCGGCCTGATGACGCGCTGGCCGCTCGCGCTGTGGCGGGTGCTTCGTCTGGGGGTGCATGTGCTGCACGGCATGGCGGTGATGGCCTTGCGCTTCCCGACGCTGGACGAGGCCGGGCGGCAGGCGCGCATCGGCTGGTGGTCGGCCGGCCTGTTGCGGGCCCTGGGCGTGGGCCTGCTGGCCCGGGGCACGGCGCGGCCGGGCGCCACCCTGCTGCTGGCCAACCATGTGTCCTGGCTGGACATCGCCGCCCTGCATGCCGTTGTGCCGCAGGCCCGCTTTGTGTCCAAGGCCGATGTCCTGCGCTGGCCGCTGCTGGGTTGGTTGATCCGCAATGCCGGCACCCTGTTCATCGAGCGCGAGCGCAAGCGCGATGCGCTGCGGGTGGTGCATGCGGTGGCCGAGGCGCTGCGCGCCGGCCAGACGGTGGCCGTCTTTCCGGAGGGCACCACCGGCGCCGGCCCGGTGCCTCTGCCTTTCCATGCCAATCTGCTGCAGGCTGCGGTGGCCACGGGCACGCCGGTGCAGCTGGCGGTGCTGCGCTTTGCCGACGCCAGGCACCCTTTCAGCCCGGCGGCGCAGTTCGTGGGCGACACCACGCTGCTGCAGAGCCTGTGGCGGGTGGCCTGTGCCGACAGCCTGCGGGTGCACCTGGACCTGCTGTTGCCGCAGGCCAGCGTGCATGCCGACCGGCGCGCCCTGGCCGAGCACCTGCGCCAGCAGGTGGCAGACCACTTGCGAACCTGAAGCCCTGAAGCCCCGAACTGGCCCCAGGCGCCGGACTGCAGGGCATTGGTGGCGCTGTTTGCCGTAGCAGGCCGCGCTGGCCGGTCATAAAGTCGGCCTGTGGCAGTACCGTGCAGCCCGGGTCCAGGCTGCTGATGTTTTTTTCGAGGCCTGGTTGTGGCCATAGACCTGCTCCGGCTGGTGACCGACCAACTCAAGGTGGGCCAACCACTGCCTTTCGGTGTGCGCAACGACAGCGGCAAGCTATTGCTGGCGCGGGGTCGGATGGTGGAGAACGAGGCCCAGCTGCAGTTGCTGCTGGCCCGTGGTCTGTATGTCGACCACGACGATCCCCAGCCCGATGAGACCGAGCCCGGCGCCGAAGGCGTGGTGCGCAAGCCCACCCTGTTCGACCTGTGGAAGCAGACCACCGCCCGCCTGGACGTGCTGCTGTGCGGTATCGACAAGCCCGGCTTCCCGCAGCGCTGCGACACCTTTGCCAGCCAGCTGATGGCGCTGATCGCCCGCGACCCCGACATCGGCATCTACCACTCGGTGCGGCAAGACCCCAACCGGCTCAGCCTGTATGGGCTGAGCCATGCGTTGCACTGCGCCCTGGTCGGCCAGCTGGCGGCCACCCGGGTGGGGTGGCCGCCCGAGCGGGTGCAGACCCTGGTCAAGGCCGCGCTGACGATGAACCTGAGCATCGTCGACGTCCAGGGCCGCTTTGCCGCCATGGGCCGCCTGACCGATGGCCAGCGTGCCCAGATCCGGGCCCATCCGCAGAACGCGGTAAACCGGCTGCAGCAGGCCGGTGTGAGCGACAGTGAATGGCTGGCTGCGGTGTTGGAGCACCATGAGCGCCCGGGCGGCGGTGGCTACCCCCATGACCTGCAGCAGACCGGCGAGATGGCCGATCTGCTGCGCATGGCCGATGTCTTCATGGCCAAGATCAGCCCACGCACCGAACGGCCGGCGCTGCCCATCCTGGACGCGGCGCGGCAGATGTTTGCCGAGGCCAAGGGCAGCCCGATGGCGGCCGCCATCATCAAGGAATACGGCATCTACCCGCCAGGCAATTTCGTGCTGCTCGCCTCGGGCGAGATGGCGGTGGTGATCCGGCGCGGCGCCACCGCGCACAGCCCGCTGGCGGCGGCCGTGACCGACAACCACGGCATTCCCATCGTGCGCACTGTCAAGCGAGACACCGCGCAGCCGGCCTTTGCGATCAAGTCATTGATATCCAACAACAAGACCCTGCTGCGGGTACCGCCCGAGCGGGTCTACGGCCTGGTCACCTGACCCCCAACAGCGCTGCGGCAGCCGGGCTCGGACGCTCAGGCCTTGCCCTGCCTGGCCACCGCCGCGGCAGCCCGGGCAGCGGCCTCCGGGTCGCCCAGGTAGTGGCTGCGGATCGGCCGCAGCGCGGCGTCCAGCTCGTAGACCAGCGGAATGCCGTTGGGGATGTTCACCCCCACGATGTCGGCGTCGGCCATGCCGTCCAGGTATTTCACCAGCGCGCGTATCGAGTTGCCGTGGGCCGCAATCACCAGGCGCTGGCCGCTGCGGATGGCCGGTGCCAGAACCTCGTTCCAGCAGGGCATCACCCGGGCCACGGTGTCTTTCAGGCATTCGGTCAGCGGCACCTGGCCCGGCGCCAGGCGGGCATAGCGCAGGTCGCCCACCTCGCTGCGCGCGTCGTCGGCGGCCAGGGCCGGCGGCGGCGTGTCATAGCTGCGGCGCCAGACCAGCACCTGTTCGTCGCCATACTGGCGCGCCATGTCGGCCTTGTTCAGGCCCTGCAACGCGCCGTAGTGGCGCTCGTTCAGGCGCCAGTCGTTGACGATGGGCAGCCAGCTACGGTCCATCGCACCGAGGGCATGCCACAGCGTCCAGACGGCGCGCTGCAACACCGAGGTGTAGGCCACGTCGAACTCGAAGCCACCCTCCGTCAACAGCCGCCCGGCCTCGCAGGCCTGGGCCACGCCGGTGGGCGTCAGCGGCACGTCGGTCCAGCCGGTAAAGCGGTTCTCGAGGTTCCAGGTCGACTCGCCGTGGCGGATCAATACGAGTTGGGGCATGGGCAGCGGCTCGGGGACGGAGCGTCAACAGTTGGCGCGGTAGTACACCAGGCGCTGGGGCGAGACCTGGCGCTCGGTCTCTTCATCCCGCGTGCGGTTGTAGTAGTTGATCTTCAGGCGGCTTCGCCCCAGCACGGCGGAGGCGATCAACGCGAAGTGCTTGGGCTCGTGTCTGCGGGCGCCGAAGGGAATCACGTGGATCCTCTTTCGCACCTGCTCCGCGGAATGGTCGCCCGCCGATAGGAGTGCGGCGAGGCGCACCTTGAGCGGCTGCAGGTGCGGGCCCAGGAGCGAGGGCTCCAGCTCCTCGATCACGTGCTCGAGTGTCAACAGCGCCTGCGCCTCCGCGGGGCTGAACCACAG
>JAYUQJ010000324.1:0-3537 GCA_043756825.1 Betaproteobacteria bacterium
TGATGACGGCTTGACGCTGCACCGGCAGGCGCGGCAGCTGCAGCATGGCGCAGGCGCTGGTGCCTGGCCCCAACACCCCGACCCGGGGCGCACGACTGACCGGTCTGCGCCCCTTTTTTCATCGTCTGCAAGCCCCGGCCCAGCGGGCCATAATCTGTGCAGACCGATCAATCAAGGACACGCATGAATGTACTGGAGACGCAGGCCCTCGGCATGGTGCCCATCGTCATCGAGCAATCCGGCCGCGGCGAACGCGCCTATGACATCTACAGCCGCCTTCTGCGCGAGCGCATCGTCTTCCTGGTCGGACCGGTCAATGACCAGACCGCCAACCTGGTGGTGGCGCAGATGTTGTTCCTGGAGAGCGAGAACCCCGACAAGGACATCTTTTTCTACATCAACTCGCCGGGCGGCAGCGTCAGCGCGGGCCTGTCGATCTTCGACACGATGAACTTCATCAAGCCCGACGTCTCCACCCTGTGCATGGGCATGGCCGCCAGCATGGGCAGCTTTTTGCTGATGGCCGGTGCCAAAGGCAAGCGCATTGCGCTGCCCAACGCCAAGATCATGATCCACCAGCCCTCGGGCGGCGCCCAGGGGCAGGCGACCGACATCGAGATCACCGCCCGGGAGATTCTCAAGACCCGTGAGCAGCTCAACCGCATCTATGCCGACCGCACCGGCCAGACCTACGAGAAGATCGCTGCCGACATGGAGCGCGACTACTACATGTCGCCCGAAGAAGCCAAGAGCTATGGCCTGATCGACCAGGTGATCGCCAAGCGCGGCTGACCGCCGGCGGCCAGCACCGGTGCATCAGCCCGCGTGTCAGCCATGGTCTATCATTGAATCGACCTATCCCGCCCTCCAAAGCACAAGCAAACACATGGCAGACAAGAAGGGCAACTCCGGCGAAAAGACGCTCTACTGCAGCTTTTGCGGCAAGAGTCAGCACGAGGTCAAGAAACTCATCGCCGGGCCGTCGGTGTTCATCTGCGATGAATGCATCGAGTTGTGCAATGACATCATCCGCGACGAGGCGCCGGCCGACACCGGACACGCCAAAGGCGGCAAATCCGATCTGCCCGCGCCCCTGGAGATCAAGACCACCCTGGACCAATATGTCATCGGCCAGGATTCGGCCAAGCGCACCTTGTCGGTGGCGGTGTACAACCACTACAAACGTTTGAAGTACATCGGCTCGGTCAAGACCGACGAGGTCGAGCTGACCAAGAGCAACATCCTGCTGATCGGCCCCACCGGCTCGGGCAAGACCCTGTTGGCTCAAACACTCGCCAAGCTGCTCAACGTGCCCTTCGTGATCGCCGACGCCACCACCCTGACCGAAGCCGGTTATGTGGGCGAGGACGTCGAGAACATCATCCAGAAGCTGCTGCAGAACTGCAATTACGATGTCGAGCGAGCCCAGCGCGGCATCGTGTACATCGACGAGATCGACAAGATCAGCCGCAAGGCTGACAACCCCAGCATCACGCGGGATGTGTCGGGCGAGGGTGTGCAGCAGGCCCTGCTCAAGCTGGTGGAGGGCACCATGGCCAGTGTGCCGCCGCAGGGTGGACGCAAGCATCCCAACCAGGATTTTCTGCAGATCGACACCACCAACATCCTTTTCATCTGCGGTGGCGCCTTTGACGGCCTTGAGAAGGTCATCCAGAACCGTACCGAGAAATCCGGCATCGGGTTTGCCGCCAGCGTGCACAGCAAGACTGACAAGCGCGCGGCCGACCTGTTCCGCGAGGCCGAGCCTGAAGACCTGATCAAGTTCGGCCTGATCCCTGAGTTGGTGGGTCGCTTGCCGGTGGTGGCCACGCTCGGCGAACTGACCGAAAGCGCGATGGTGCAGATCCTCACCGAGCCGCGCAATGCATTGGTCAAGCAGTACCAGAAGCTCTTCGGCATGGACGGCGTCGAGCTCGAAGTGCGGCCGTCGGCGTTGACGGCCATCGCCCGCAAGGCGCTCAAGCGCAAGACCGGTGCCCGCGGCCTGCGCTCCATCATGGAGAACGCTTTGATCGACACGATGTTCGATCTGCCCACCATGGACGGTGTGGCCAAGGTGGTGATCGACGAGCACATCGTGGAAGAGGGCGCCAAGCCCCTGCTGGTGTACCGCGAAAAGAAGGCCAGCGCCTGAAAGCCGGGTCTGTTCGCCGGTTCTCCCCGGGTCCGGCGCTGGCATCGTCGCAGGTCGCCGTCGCCCTTGCATTCCCCTGCTCAGGCCCCAACTCGGTCTGAGAAAGAGAGGTATCCCCATGTCTGGACATCCTGTTCTCCCCGCTGATCCGATCACGCTGCCGCTGTTGCCGCTGCGCGATGTCGTCGTGTTCCCGCACATGGTCATTCCCTTGTTCGTCGGCCGCCCCAAGTCCATCAAGGCGCTGGAGGCCGCGATGGAAGCCGGGCGCCAGATCATGCTGGTGGCCCAGAAGGCTGCCGGCAAGGATGAGCCCAAGCCCGAGGACATGTTCGCGGTTGGCTGTGTCTCGAGCATCCTGCAGATGCTCAAACTGCCCGATGGCACCGTGAAAGTGCTGGTCGAAGGTGTGCAACGCGCCGAGACCCGCGCGATCCACGAGACCGCCGAGCACTTCACCGCCGAGGTGGTGCCGGTGCAGCCTGCGGGCGAGCCTTCGCCCGAGGTCGAGGCGCTGCGCCGCGCCGTGACCCAGCAGTTCGACCAGTACGTCAAGCTCAACAAGAAGATCCCGCCCGAGATCCTTACATCGATCGCCGGCATTGACGATCCGGGCCGCCTGGCCGACACCATCGCCGCTCACTTGCCGCTCAAGCTGGAGGCCAAGCAGTCGGTGCTGGACCTGTTCGCGGTGGCCAAGCGGCTGGAAAAGCTGCTCGAGCTGTTGGAGCATGAAGTAGACATCCTTCAGGTGGAAAAACGCATTCGTGGCCGCGTCAAGCGTCAGATGGAGAAGAGCCAGCGCGAGTACTACCTGAATGAGCAGGTCAAGGCCATCCAGAAGGAACTGGGTGACGGTGAAGAAGGCGCCGATCTCGAGGAGCTCGAGAAGAAGATCGAAGCCGCCAAGATGAGCAAGGAGGCTCGCAAGAAGGCCGACAGCGAGCTGAAGAAGCTGAAGCTGATGTCACCGATGTCGGCCGAGGCCACGGTGGTGCGCAACTTCATCGATACGCTCATCGGCCTGCCCTGGGCCAAGAAGAGCAAGGTCAAGCACGATCTGCCACTGGCCGAGGAGGTGCTCAACGAAGACCACTACGGCCTGGACAAGGTCAAGGAACGCATCCTCGAGTACCTCGCGGTGCAGCAGCGTGTCGACAAGGTCAAGGCCCCCATCCTGTGCCTGGTGGGCCCGCCGGGCGTGGGCAAGACATCGTTGGGGCAGAGCGTGGCACGCGCCACCGGCCGCAAGTTCGTGCGCATGGCCCTGGGTGGTGTGCGTGACGAGGCCGAGATCCGTGGCCACCGCCGAACCTACATCGGCAGCATGCCCGGCAAGGTGCTGCAGAGCCTGACCAAGGTGGGGGTGCGCAACCCGCTGT
>JAYUQJ010000325.1:0-3536 GCA_043756825.1 Betaproteobacteria bacterium
GCCATGGCGAAGTGATCATGACCCGCGAGGGCCATGCGGTCAGCAACTTTGCGGTGGCCTTCTACGCCCCCGACAGCGAGCAATCCGGCCTGCTGGCGCGGGCCCAGGAAATCGAGAACCTCGACCGCCAGCAGCGCGCCCAGGCCTTGATCAGCGACGCGGCGCGCAGCGCCCTGGTGCGCATCGAGGCCGCCTGTACCGATGTCAACCAGCGCCTGGCGCTGGCCCGGCGCGACGCCGCCGCGGCCCAGACCCGCGCCCACCAGTTGCAGGTCGAGCTGATGCGCCTGGCCCAGCAGGCCGAGGCCACCCTGGTGCGCAGCGGCCAGCTCGACGCCGAACTGGCCGAACTCGACAGCCAGCAGGCAGCGCTGGACGAACGCCGCGCCATCGGCGAAGCGTGCTTCGAAGCGCTGGACCTGCAACTGGCCGACACCCAGGAGTGCCACGCCGGGCTGGAAGAGGCCGTGATCGGCGCCGAGCGCCGCCTGAGCGACGCCCGCGAGCAGGGCCGCTCGCTCGAGCGCCAGGCCCAGGAAAGCCAGTTTCAGGCCCGCGCACTGGTGGCCCGGCGCGCCGAGTTGCAGCGCGCCATCGAGACCGCCCAGGCCCAGGCCGTCAACGATGCCCAGGCCGGCCAGCAGCTCGAACTGGAGCTGGGCCAGCTCGACGACGCGGCTGCCCAGGCCGGCTTGCAGACCGCGCTGGCGCTCAAGCTGCAGCGCGAGCAGGCCCTGGGGGCCCAGCGCAGCCTCTACGACGACCTGTCGGCCCAGCTGCGCAGCGCGGATGAGCAGCGCCTGGGCTTCGAACACAGCCTGCAGCCGCTGCGCGACCAGATCCAGAAGCTGCAGCTCGAGGCCCAGGCGGCCCAGCTGGGCGGTGCCCAGTACCTGGAGCAGCTCACGCATGCCGCAGTCGATCTGGTCGCGCTGGCCGCCCAGGTCCAGGCCGACAACGTCAAGCTCTGGGGCCTGCAGGGCGAGATCGACCGCATCGCCAAGGAGATCAGCGCGCTCGGGGCGGTCAATCTGGCGGCGCTGGACGAATTGTCCGGCGCGCGCGAGCGCAAGACTTTTCTCGACGCCCAGTACACCGACCTGACCGACGCCATCCACACCCTGGAGGACGCGATCCGCAAGATCGACCTCGAGACGCGCGACCTGCTGGAGGCCACCTTCAACCAGGTCAACGGTCATTTCGGCCGTATGTTCCCCAGCCTGTTCGGCGGTGGCACCGCCCGCTTGCAAATGACCGGCGACGAGATCCTGGACGCCGGCGTGCAGGTCATGGCCCAGCCGCCCGGCAAGAAAAACAGCACCATCCACCTGTTGTCGGGTGGCGAGAAGGCGCTGACCGCGATCGCGCTGGTGTTTGCCATCTTCATGCTCAACCCGGCGCCGTTCTGCCTGCTCGACGAGGTGGACGCGCCGCTGGACGATGCCAACACCGAGCGCTATGCCCGCCTGGTGGCCGAGATGAGCCAGAAGGGCACCCAGTTCCTATTTATCAGCCACAACAAGATCGCGATGGAAATGGCCGAACAACTGATCGGGGTGACGATGCAGGAGCAGGGCGTGTCGCGCATCGTCGCGGTGGACATGGAAGTCGCCCGCAGCCTGGTGGAGGCCGGATGAACTTCACCCTTGCCGAGGGCCTGGCCATCGCCGGCGCGCTGGTCTTGCTGGGGGTGCTGGGCAACGGCTGGTGGCAGGCCCGCAAGGCCAGCCCGCGCCAGGCCGACGAAGCCAGCCCGGCCAGCCGGGTGGACCCGCAGCTGGGCGGCCTGCCGGCCGATGCAGTGCAGGGCAGCGCTGCGGGCAACAGTGCCCTGGGCGGCAGGGCCAACGGCCGGGTCGATTTCGACCCCACCGGCTTGCCGCTGGACTTGCGCCCGGCCGCCGCGCGCAAGTCCGCGCGGCTCGACCCGCTGGTGGACGCCATCGCCACCTTGACGCTGGAGGCGCCGGTCAGTGGCGAGCTGGCCCTGCTGCACCTGCCGCCGTCGCGCCGCGCCGGCACCAAGGCCTTCTTGATCGAGGGCCTGAACCAGGCCAGCGGCGACTGGGAGCTGCCCGCCGCCGGCCAGCATTACGGTGAATTCCAGGCCGGGGTGCAGCTGGCCAACCGCAGCGGCGCGCTCAACGAGATCGAGTACAGCGAGTTCGTACAGAAGCTGCAGGCCTTCGCCGAAGGCGTGGGCGCGATGGCCGAACTGCCCGAAATGCTGGAGGTGGTGGCCCGCGCGCGCGAGCTCGACAGCTTCGCCAGCGACCACGACGCCCAGCTGTCGCTGACCCTGCGCGCCAACGCTGCGACCTGGAGCGTGGGCTATCTGCAGCAATGCGCCGGCCGCCATGGTTTCATCCCCGGCGTGCTGCCCGGGCGCCTGGTGATGCCCGGCGCCGAGGACGGGTCGCCCCCGGTGCTGTTGCTGCAGTTCGACCAGCAGGTGGCCTTGGCCGACGACCCCGCCGCCGCGTCGCTGCGCGAGGTGCAATTGAGCCTGGACGTGCCGCAGACGCCCGAGTCAGCCGAGCCCTTCCCGGCCTGGCACCAGGCCGCGCGCCTGCTGGCCGCCGACATGGACGCGACGATGGTCGATGATGGCGGCCGACCCATCACCCTGCATGCCTTTGCCGGCATCGGCAATGATCTGGCCACGCTGTACGCCGCGCTGGCATCGCGCGACCTGGCCGCCGGATCGGCTGCCGCGCGCCGCCTCTTCAGCTAAGCGACCGGGCGACGTGCCGGCCGGGCCGGGTCTGGCAGGCGCGAAATCCTCGCCGCGCCTGCGGCAGGCCACTGGCCAAGCGCTGCGCCGGCGGTTACGCTGTCCGCCATGCTTGCCTCGCTTTCTGCCCTGCCGCCCTGGCGACTGCGGCCGGCCCGACCGGCCGATGTGCCGGCGCTGGCGGCCTTGTATGCCAGCGTCGCCCGGCGCCTGGGCCCCGCTTGCTACACCCCTGAGCAGGTGCAGGCCTGGGCCGGTTTTGGCGCTGACCTGACCGGCTTCGCCGACTATGTGCTGCAGGCCGACACCTGGGTGGCCGAGGCCGATGGCGCGTCCCCGGCGGCCGGGTCCGACGACGCCTTGGGTCGGGTGACGGGCCAGCTGGGTTTCTCTGGCATAAACGCCAGCGGCGAAGTGAAATCGCTGTATGTGCGTCACGACGTGATGCGCCGCGGCTTGGCCAGCCAGTTGCTTGCCCAAGGGCTGACGCGCGGCCAGGCGCTGGGAATTCGTCACTTCACGGCCTGGGCCACACCCTTCAGCCTGCCGGTATTCCGTCGCGCCGGCTTTGCCTTGCTGGAACGTGTGCAGGTGCCGTTTGGCGGCACGATGTTCGAACGGCTGCGGGTGGCGCGGTGAAACGCCTTGCTCGCAGCGGCGCCGGGTCGAACGATGATGGCCCACAGCCACAGCCCCGATAGGCTCCTAGTGCAGTGTTCGATGCTGTGAGCGACTTAAGAAAACCGATGGATTTGCCGCTGTGGCTAGGCGCAAACCGCAGCCATGCCCAGTGGCATGGCGA
>JAYUQJ010000326.1:0-9885 GCA_043756825.1 Betaproteobacteria bacterium
GCGGTGAAGCCCAGCGCCTGGCCCAGTGCGGCCATCACCCGCTGCACCGCCATCGGACTGCCCAACAGTTCTGGCGCCACACAGGCCTGACCCTGCTCGGCACGGCACACGGGGGCATCGCTGTCATGCAGGCAACCGCTGCAGCCGGCCGGTGGCGCAACCGGGTGCAGGTTGATGGTCTTGCTGGCGTGGCCCATGGCCAGGATGGTGCCGCAAGTGCCCGGCGCCGGATTGATCCCGATCAACTTGATCCGCATCAACCCCGCGCAAGACGGGCGCCGATGCCGACTCAGGGCGCGCCGAGCAGCGTGGCCAGGGCGTCCAGGCTGGGCGCTTGCAGGTCGAACACCCAGTTGCCCACCGGCTCCATCGCGCCGCCCGGGCCGTGCTCGGCCGGGCGCGGGATATAAGCCGTCCGCAGGCCGGCCTGCTGCGCGGCGGCCAGGTCGGACGGATGCGCCGCCACCATCATCACCTGCGCCGGCGCCAGGCCCAGCAGCCGCGCAGCGCCGAGGTAGACCTCGGGGTCGGGCTTGTAGTGGCCAAACAGCTCGGCCGACAACACGCAGTCCCAGGGCAGGCTGGCGGCCTTGGCCATGTTCACCAGCAGCGCGAGATTGCCGTTGGACAGCGTGGCCAGTGTGTAGCGGCGGCGCAACCGGGTCAGCCCGGCCACGCTGTCGGGCCAGGGCGCCAGGCGGTGCCAGGCCCGGTTGAGCCGGTCGCGCTCGGCCTCCTCCAGCGCCGCCAGGCCGAAGCGGGGCAGCAGGCCATCCAGGATCTGGCGATGCAGGGTGTCGATGGGTGTCCACGGCAGCTCGCCGCTGCGCACCCGGGCCATGGCCGGCTGGTAGCCGGCGCGCCAGGCGTCGGCCAGCGCCGGCCAGTCGGCCCCCAGACCCAGGCGCGCCTGCAGGGCCTGGCCCTCGCGGATCAGCGAACTGCGCCAATCCACCACGGTGCCGAAGATGTCGAAGCAGAGGGCGCGCAGATCGTGAAGGTGATTGGGCATGGCAGGCGGCTGGGGTGGGCGGTTTGTCACCGATGATGCCGTGAAAGGCGGCGCGCCGCGCTGCCAAGCCGCCCGGAGAGCCCGATGTCGAGCACGCTGCAGCCCGCCACGCCCCTGCCCTTGCCGGCCTTGCTGGCGGACGTGCGGGCCTGCAAGCTGTGCGCGGCGCATCTGCCGGCTGGCCCCAGGCCGGTGCTGCAAGCCGGCGCCACCGCGCGCATCCTGATCGCGGGCCAGGCGCCGGGGCGCAAGGTGCATGCCAGTGGCCGGCCATTCGACGATGCCAGTGGCGACCGTTTGCGCGATTGGATGGGCATCGCTGCGGCGGTGTTCTACGACCCGGCCCGCGTGGCTATCCTGCCCATGGGCTTCTGTTACCCGGGCAGCGGCAAGGCGGGCGATCTGCCGCCCCGGCCGGAATGCGCGCCGCAATGGCGCGCCGCCTTGCTGGCCGCCTTGCCAGGCATCGAACTGACGCTGGTGATCGGTCAGTACGCCCAGGCCTGGCATCTGCCAGCCGGCACGGGCGGCGTGACCGACCGGGTGCTGGACTGGCGCCACCACGCGCCGGCCGTGCTGCCCTTGCCCCACCCCAGCCCGCGCAACAACCGCTGGCTGCAGCGCAATCCGTGGTTTGCGACCGATCTGCTGCCGGTGTTGCGGCGGCGGGTCCAGCAGGTGCTGGCAAGGGCCTGAGCCTGGCTGCTGAAGCGCGCTGGGCCTCGGGTCTGGCATGATGCAAACGATCCCAACCCTGCGGCGGCAGGGCCTGTGCGAGGCCCATGCCGCGAACTGATGGCGCGCAAAGTTCAACCTGCCTCCAGCCCTGTCACTGCGCCAGCAGCGCCCAACGCCGCGCCGGCGCGCCATGCCCCGGTCCAGATGGCCGACATCGCCCGCCTGGCCGGGGTGTCGGTGTCCACCGTGTCGCGCGCCTTGAGCGACAGCCCCCTGGTCAACCCCGAGACGCGTGCCCGGGTGGGTGAGCTGGCCCGCTCGCTGAACTACAGCATCAATGTCGGTGCGCAGAACCTCAGGCTCAAGCAGAACAACACTGTCGCGGTGATCGTGCCCTACGACCCCGACACTGGCCAGCACCTGTCCGACCCCTTCTTTCTCAGCCTGATCGGCAGCCTCGCCGATGCGCTGACCGAGCGTGGCCACGACATGCTGCTGACCCGGGTGGACGCCGGCCGGCTGGACCTGGCCGCGCAGGTGTTCCACACCGGCCGGGCCATGGGCATCGTGCTGGTGGGCCAGTGGCACCACCATGACCAGTTGAACGAGATGGCAGTGCGCGGCGTGCCCTTCGTGGTCTGGGGCGCGCAGTTGCCCCAGCAGCTGTATCCCACGGTGGGCAGCGACAACCTCGAAGGCGGGCGGCTGGCCACCGCCCATCTGCTGGCCCGGGGCGCGCGGCGCGTGCTGTTCCTGGGCGACCCGGAATTGCCCGAGGTGGCCTTGCGCCTGCAAGGCTACCGCTTGGCACATCAACAGGCCGGCACGGCTGCCGACCCCCGGCTGGTGCGCCCGGTGCCCTTCGTCACTGACCGGGTGGCGCCCGAGCTGGCGCTGCTCAAGCGCCAGGCGATTGATTTCGATGCGGTCTTTGCCGCCAGCGACCTGCTGGCGATGGCGGCCATCGGCGCGCTGCGGCAGCAGGGCGTGGCGGTGCCGGAGGACGTGCTGGTGGCCGGTTATGACGACATCGCGTTGGCCGAGCATTTCATCCCGCCGCTGACGACCGTGGCACAGCCCATCGCCGAGGCCGGCAGGGTGCTGGTGGAGCTGCTGCTGGCCCAACTGGCCGGCGAGCGGGTGGGCTCCCGGCTGCTGAGGACCGCGCTGGTGGCGCGCCACAGCAGCCGGGACTGAGCCCGGCCCCGATGCATCAGAAGCTGTACTTCAGCGACAGCTTGGCGCTGCGGCCGTTCACCGCCCGGGCGATGTACAGCGGGTTGTTGCCGAGGTTGTTCTGCCCTTCGGCCTCGGTGTAGCCCAGGGTGTTGAACAGGTTGTTCACGCCCAGCGACAGCACCGCACCCTTGGCGATCTCGTAGTTGGCGAAGGCATTGACCGTGGCGAAGCCCGGCAGGATGACGACGTTGTCGTCCTGCGCGTACGACTCGGTGGTGCCGACGACCGAGCCGCCCAGCTCCAGCGCGCCGATGGCGTAGCTGGGCGACAGCTGGTAGACCAGCTTGGCCTGGCGGCGCGGGGTCTTGCCCTTGTTGGCGCCCGAGGTGATGCTGGCGTCGGTCAGGGTGGCGCCGCCGGTCAGGCGCAGGTCGCCTAAGCTCATGGCCATCTCGGCCTCGATGCCTTTGGAGTCGTAGGAGTTGTTCTTGACGGTCTGGGTGGTCAGCTCGTAGCCGGCGCCTTCCTTGGTCTTGGCGACGAAGGCGGTGACGAAGGCGCTCAGGCCCTGGCCCCGGTACTTGAAGCCGGCCTCGACCTGGTCGATCTCGTTCTTCGGGTAGGGCACCTTGCCGGTGTTCACATCGTTGTCCCAGACCACGCGGTCGGGTGACTTCCACGACACGCCGTGGCTGACCCGCGCAAACAGGGCCATGGCCCGGCTCAGCTCGTAGTTGCCGCCCAGCGAGTAGGAGGTGGCATCGCTGCTGTAGCCGATGGTGTTGGTCTTGGCCGGGTTCCAGGTGCCACCATTGGCGCCGTCGCCAAAGCGCTGGGTGCCGCTGCCGCGCTGCTTGTCCAGGCGCACGCTGCCGTCCAGGCTGAGCGGGCCCTGCTCCCAAGTCATTGCCGCGTAGGGGGCCATGGCGGTGACGCGCACATCGATGCTGCGCATGCAGCAGCCGCCCCAGGTGGTGGTGGCATCGGCCACCGGGTTGGTGGTCACCGCGCCGGCGTTGTTGTAGAGCGCGGCGTTGTTGCCGGTCAGGCCGATGTTGTAGCGGTTCCAGTACCAGGTCTGGCCCACGTTCTGCACGCCCGAGAACAGGCCGCCGGTGACGGTGAGCTTGCCGTTGCCGGCCAGGGCCATCTCTTTCTGCAGGCGCAGGTCGTTGAACACATTGCCCATGTCGTCGAGCGAGGTGTTGAAGATGTGGGCCGAGAACACCGGCGTGCTGCCGGTGTAGTTGCCCGGCTGGCCGCCGGCCGGGAACACGCCCAGGAAGCGGCCGCTGATCGTGCTCTTGCGGAAGCGCTCGGTGATCGTCACGCCATTGCCCAGGTTGAACTGGGCCTCGACACCGATCGAATCCACCGACACGTTCAGGCCGTCAGCCGGGTTGCTGCTGGTGCGGTTGCCGTTCTTGTCGATGGTGCTGTCGCTGCCGAAGCGCGAGTTGACGAAGAAGGCTTCGCGCGGGTCGACCCCCGTGAAGGAGTTGATCTTGCTGCCGCTGGTGGTCACGGGTACCGGCAGGTAGGTGGGGGTGCGGTCGTGCAGGCTCTTGACGCTGACCCGGATATAGCTGGCGTTGTCCAGCTCCTTGGTGATCGAGGCACGGAACTGGCCGCCGTTCTCGGTGTTCACATCGGTGTTGCGGGTGCCCTCGCCCAGGCGGTAGAAGCCGCCGAACTGGAAATTCAGCTTGTCGGCCAGCTTGCCGCCGTAGGCAAAATCGACCCGCTGCTGGCGGTGGTCCAGGCCGGTGGACACGCCGAAGGCGCCGCCGCTGGCCTTGCCGGTCTTGGTGCGGAAGTTGACGATGGCGCCCGGCGCATTGGTGGCCAGGGTCGACGACGAGCCGCCACGGATCACGTCCAGCGCGTCGGTCATGTAGTCGGCACGCACGAACTGGTCGGCGGTGGCGAAGGAGATGTCACCGATCATCAGCACCGGCAGGCCGTCTTCCTGCAGCTGGACATAGCGACCACCACCGTCTGACATGGGCAGGCCGCGCACGCCCAGGTTGGCATTGCCTTCGCCGCCGCTGGCCTCGGCGCGCAAGCCGGGCACGGTGCGCAGCACGTCTACCGCGCTGGACGCCACCGTGTTCTGCAGCTGGTCGGCGTCGAGCGTGGACACCGACACCGACTGCTTCATCTTGGACCGGGCGGTGGACGTGCCGGTGATCACGATGCTGTCGAGCTTGAGGCCGTCGCCGGCTGGCGCGGCCGCCTGGGCCATGACCAGGCCGGGCAACAGTGCCAGTGCGGCAGCCGCCGCGATCGGGCGCCGGCGTTGGGAATTCAGGGTGGGTTTCATCATGTCTCCTGGGTGGGGCGGGCTGAAGGGGCGGCATCGCCCCGGATGGAAAAAATTTTGCAAGTAATGCAATCGATTGCGAAGCAGGGAAAACGCCTGGTTTCAAGGGAGTGTTGCGTGATTTCTACAGACTAAGGGTCGGCAGATCCGGCGCGGCAAGGCACCCTGGCCAGCAAAGTACGGTATCGATTGCGACATCAAGCCGATTGCGCCGGTTGGGCAGTCACTGTCACGGCCGGCGCGCTGCCCTGCTGCAGCGGATAGTCAGTCTCGCCCTGCGCATCGCGGCGGGTGATCCGGCATGCCAGGCGGCGCAGATCGGCCTGCAGTTCGATCTGGCAGTCGGCGTGTGCGCCGCTGCCTTGCCAGCGCAGCCGCAGCGTGTGGTCGCTGCCATCGTCGAGCAACTCGAAGCGGCCGTTGAAGGCCGGATGCTGGTTGCGCAGCCGGATCAGTCGCAGCAGGTCCTGCACCACCGGGCGTTGCAGGTCGCGCTCGATCTCGGCGCGGCTGTAATGGTGCCGGTTGATGTCGCGGCCCACGCCGCTGCGCGCCAGCAGGTCCAGGTCGTTGTGGCCGGCCAGCAGGCCGACGTAATAGACCTGGGGTACGCCGGGCAGGAAGAACTGGATCGCACGCGTCACCAGGTAGGCGCGGTCATCGCGGCCCAGTGCGTCGTAGAAGCTGCTGTTGACCTGGTACAGGTCGAGGTTGCTGGCGGCCGCGCCGGTGGCCTGGCGGCTGGTGCCGCCGCTCTTTTGGTGGATCATCTCGACCAGGCGGTCGAGCTCGGCCGGCGGCACCAGGCCGGGGTGGGCGTCGCGGTCGCTGGCATCGGCGCCGATATCGATCACGCCGATGCCGTCATGGGTGTCCAGCACCGTCAGCGCATTGACGGGGCGCACCGCGATCCAGCGTTTGAGCGGCCCGGCGGTGCCGAAGAAGATCGCGTGCAGCGCCAGCGGCGGCAACGCGAAGTCGTACACCCAATCAACGCGTGCGGCGATCTCGATCTGGCGCCGGTAGTAGGCGTGGATCTCGACCAGCACCTCGATGCCGCGGGCCCTGGCCTGGGCCGCGAAGGCGTCGATGAAGGCAAAGGTCTCGGGCATCATGAAGCAGCTGGCGCCGGCTTGCTTGATGGCATAGCCCACCGCGTCCAGCCGCACCATGCGGATCCCCGCCGCGGCCAGCGTGTCCAGGATGGTCAGCAAGTAGGCGCGGCCTTGCGGGTGCTGCACATCGATGTCGATCTGCTGGGCGGTGAAGGTGGTCCAGAGCAGGCGGCGCTCACCGGTCTCGAGCGTGGCCCCGGTGAAGGGCAGGCCCGGGCGCGGGCGGTAGATCGCCAGCAGCTGGGCCTCGGTGGCGCCCAGGGGGAACACCGCGTCCAGCGTCAGAAACAAGCCGTCGTAGGCCGAGGCGCTGCCCAGGCGCGAGTAGTCGGCGAACTGCGGCGAATCGCTCGACATGTGGTTGACGATCACGTCGGCCATCACGTCGAGGCCGGCGGTGAGCGCGCGGACGCTGTGCCAGTCGCCCAGGCGCGGGTCCACCTGCAGGTGGTCGCTGGGGTCGAAGCCGGCGTCGGCCCCATCGATAGGGGTGAAGAAGGGCAGCAGGTGCACGCCGCCGAAGACGCCGTCCAGCGGCGCGTCGGCGCCGGCCAGCAGGGCCTGCAGCGCGGCAATGTCGCCGCCGCCGAGGCGGTCGACATAGGTGATGAGTTGGACCTGGTTTTTCATGCGCGGCTCAGGGCGTAGGCTGACGGGCGGCTGGGGGCTGCGTCTTGACGAAGCACACCGCCACCGCAGCCGCCAGCAGCAGCGCGCCGGCCAGGCGGATCACGTTCTCGGGCTGGCCGCCAAGCAGGCTGTTGTAGAACAGCGGCAGGGTCAGCATCTGGATGATCATCGGGATCACGATGAACATGTTGAAGATGCCCATGTAGACACCGGCCCGCTCGGGCGGGATGCTGCCGGCCAGCAGGATGTAGGGGTTGCCCATGATGCTGGCCCAGGCCAGGCCCACCCCGATCATCGGGATGAACAGCAGCGCCTTGTCCTGGATGGCCGGTATGCACCACATGCCGATGCCGGCTGCAGTGAGGCAGAACGCATGCACCGCCTTGGCACCCAGGCGCCGGGTGAAGGGCACCATCGCAAAGGCGCCGACAAAGGCCACGAAGTTGTAGAAGCCGCCGATCTGGCCATTGAGCAGGCCGGCATCGCGGAATCCCGTGGACGCCGCGTCGGTGGTGTTGAACATCGTGTGGGCCAGCGCCGGCACGATGTAGATCCAGTAGCACAGCATGCCGTACCACTGGAACAGTTTCATCCACCACAGCTGGCGCATGGTGGGCGGCATCTCCTTGATCGCCTGCGCGATTTCGGCCAGCGTGGCAACCCAGCCGGTGGGCTTGGCGCGCATCGCCGCCAGTTCTTCGGCTGTCTGGGGCAGCTCGGGCGTGGTGTGCACGCTCCACCACACGGTGGTGATCGAGAACAGCGCGCCGATCAGGAAGGCGATGATGGTGATGTGCGGGATGTTGTGGGCGTTGACCGCGTCCTTGTTCATTCCGATCAGCACCAGCAGCGTGGGCGCCAGGTAGGCCAGGGTCTGCGCCAGCCCGGTGAAGGCGCTCTGGGTCAGGAAGCCGATGGAGTGCTGGGATTTGTCCAGCCGGTCGCTGACATAGGCGCGGTAGGGCTCCATCGTCACGTTGTTGGCGGCGTCCAGGATCCACAACAGGCCGGCGGCAAACCACAGCGTCGGGCTGAAGGGCATCACCAGCAGGCCCAGGCTGCACAGCAGCGCACCGATCATGAAGTAGGGCGTGCGCCGGCCCCAGCGGCTGGTGGTGCGGTCGCTCATCGCGCCGATCACCGGTTGCACCAGCAGGCCGGTCACCGGACCGGCCAGCCACAGCAGCGGCAGGCTGGCCTCGTCGGCGCCCAGGTAGCTGTAGATCGGGCTCATATTGCTCTGCTGCAGCCCGAAGCTGAACTGGATGCCGAAGAAGCCGACATTCATGTTGACCACCTGCCAGAAGGACAGGTGTGGTTTCACGGCAGTCATGGGCGGCCTTTGGGTGGGGGTCATGGGATGAACTGCGCGTTGCCGACCTGGCCGATGGGGACCGCCAGCAGGGGGAGGGGGCGCGGTTATCAGACCGGGTCGGACCACAGTATTCGACGCATGCAATCGATTGCACATCAGCAGTAACCCTAGTCTGTCGAAGCCCACCTGGCCCGCTTTACAACCGTTTGTGATGGCGCCCGCGATGGCGCGTGTCTGAAAGCAGGGCGCAGGCTATGCTTTGGCCAGGCGCTTGCCCTGCGCCGAGACCCACCCACCCACGGAGACCGATCGATGTTCACCACCACCATCGCGGGCAGCCTGCCCAAGCCGGCCTGGCTGGCCGAGACCGGCAAGTTGTGGCCGAAATGGCAGGCTTGCGGGCCCGAGCTTCAGCAGGCCAAGCTCGACGCCACGCTGTTGTGGATCAAGGCCCAGGAGGACGCCGGCCTGGACGTGATCGGCGACGGCGAGATGTCGCGACAGCACTTCGTCCATGGCTTTCTCGAGCAGGTCTCGGGTATCGACTTCGAGCACAAGGTCGAGATGGGCATCCGCAACGACCGCTACAAGGCCATGGTGCCGCAGGTGGTGGCGGCGCTGGCGCTGAAGGGCCGGGTGCATGCCGTCGAGGCGCGTTTCCTGCGGGCCCACACCAAGCGCAAGATCAAGTTCACGCTGCCTGGCCCGATGACCATCGTCGACACCGTGGCCGACCGGTTCTATGGTGACCGCGTCAAGCTGGCCTTCGCCTTTGCCGAGCTGCTGAACCAGGAGGCGCTGTCCCTGCAGGCCGACGGCGTGGACATCGTGCAGTTCGACGAGCCGGCCTTCAACGTCTACATGGCTGAGGCCGCCGACTGGGGCGTCAAGGCCCTCGAGCGCGCGGCACAGGGCCTGAGCTGTACCACCGCCGTGCACATCTGCTACGGCTACGGCATCCAGGCCAATATCGACTGGAAGAACACCCTGGGCCAGGAGTGGCGCCAGTACGAGCAGGTGCTGCCGGCCCTGGCGGCCAGCACCATCGACCAGGTCAGCCTGGAGTGCATCCACTCGCACGTGCCGGCCGAACTGATGGCCTTGCTGCAGGGCAAGGACGTGATGGTGGGCGTGATCGACGTGGCCAGCGACGTGATCGAGACCGCCGAGGAAGTGGCCGACACGATTGGCCGCGCCTTGCAGTTCGTGCCGCGCGAGCGCTTGCTGCCTTGCACCAATTGCGGCCTGGCGCCGATGTCGCGCGCGGTGGCCGAGGCCAAGCTGGCCGCCCTGGCCCAGGGCGCGGCGCTGGCGCGCCAGCGTTATGGCGGCTGAGCGGGGGTCTGGTGGGCGCCTTTGGGCTCGAATGCGCCGGTTGAGGGTCGACTTGCCTTGCAGTGGGTGACGGAGTCTGACGACCCGAAAGGGGCACACGCTGTCCCGATCGTCATGGGTCCGCACCGGCAGTGGCAGTGCCGGTTACGGCTGTGTTTGCCTGCGCGTGCGGGCCGACGCCGATGCACGACGGGTCACGCACATCGTCTCCGCCAAGGTACGCCCGCTCGCGGCCTGCCGTTCGGATGCGGCCATCAAGGACCGCGAGCCCGCCAATCCGCTGAAGTAGCCCGGTGCG
>JAYUQJ010000327.1:0-9883 GCA_043756825.1 Betaproteobacteria bacterium
GCTGCATCCCGGCCTGGTGAGCCAGCGCCTGGCCACGCGCGGACCCCGGGACGTGGCGGTGCTGGTCTACACCTCGGGCACCACCGGCCGGCCCAAGGGCGCGATGATCACCCACGGCAACCTCTGTGCGGTCTTGTCGGGTACCGACAGCTCGCTGTTCGAGGGCCTGCCGATGGGCGGCGAGCGGGTCGCCTTCCTGCCGCTGTGCCATATCGCCGAGCGCCTGATCGGTGAGTATGTGCCGCTGCACCGGGGCTCCACCGTCAACTTCGTCGAGAACCCCGAGACGGTGTTCGACAACCTGCGCGAGGTGCAGCCGATGGTGTTCTTCGCGGTGCCGCGGGTCTGGGAGAAGATATTTTCCAGCGTGGCCATCACGATCCGCGAGGCCGGCAGGCTGCAGCAGGCGGCCTATGCCTGGGCCCTCGGCGAGGGCATGAAGATGGTCAGGCACATCGAGGCACGCAGCCAGCCCGGCGGGCTGCTGCGGTTGCGCTACCTGCTGGCGCGGCTGCTGGTGCTGAACAATGTGCGGCGCATGGTGGGTTTGAACCGGGTGGACCTGGCGCTGACCGGGGCCGCTCCGATCTCGCCCGAGCTGATCCGCTGGTACCTGGCGCTGGGCATCCCCCTGCGCGAGGCCTGGGGCATGACCGAGACCAGCGGCGGCGGCACGGTCACCCCGGTGGGCGCCAGCAAGCCCGGCAGCATCGGCATGCCCGGGCCGGGGGTGGAGATGCGCATCAGCGCGCAAGGCGAGATCCTGATGCGCAGCGCCAGCGTCTTTTCGGGCTATCTCAACCTGCCCGAGAAAACCGCCGAGGCGCTGGACGCCGAGGGCTGGCTGCACACCGGCGATGTCGGCCGGGTCGACGCGGACGGCTACTTCTACATCACCGACCGCATGAAGGACATCATCATCACCGCCGGCGGCAAGAACATCACCCCCAGCGAATGGGAGAACCAGCTCAAGTTCAGCCCCTACGTGACCGACGCGGTGGTGATCGGCGACAAGCGTGCCTTCCTGAGCTGCCTGGTGATGATCGACGAGGACAACGTGGCCCAATGGGCGCAGGACCGCGATGTGCAGTTCAGCGATTTCAAGAGCTTGTGTCGCGCGCCCGAACTGGTCAAGCTCATCAGCGACGAGATCGACAAGGTCAACAAGCAGTTCGCCCGGGTCGAGCAGATCCGCGCCTTCCGCCTGATCGAGCAGCGCCTGACCGCCGAGGACGAAGAGCTGACCCCGACGATGAAGCTGAAGCGATCCTTGATCAACCGCAAATATGCCGTCCTGATCGAGAGCATGTACGCCGCCAAGGCGGCCTGATCGCCGGCCTGGGCAGCCCCATGACGGGTACCCCATGAACACTGCCATCACCCCCCGCCCGGCCGCCACCACGCTGATCCTGCGCCAGGGCGCACCCGGGCTGGAAGTGCTGATGGTGCGCCGGTCGCTGCAGGCGAGCTTCATGCCCGGCGCTTATGTATTTCCCGGGGGCGCGGTGGACCCCGCCGATGGCTCGCCCGACCACCTGGCCCTGTGCGATGAGCCCGAGGCCCGGCTGGCCCGGCGCATCGGCGGGGTGATGCAGGTGGGTGGGCTGGGGGCAGCTTTTGCGGTGGGCGCGCTGCGCGAATGCTTTGAAGAATGCGGCTTGTGGCTGGGCGCCCCACCGGGTGCTGTGCCGGCATGTGGCTGGGTGCCGCTGCGTGCCCGCCTGCACGCCGGCGAGCCGCTGGCCCGCCTGGCGGCGGACGCCGGCTTGCGCCTGTGCACCTCGGCGCTGCAGCCCTGGAGCCATTGGGTCACCCCGGCCGGGCTGCCCAAACGTTTCGACACCCTGTTCTTTGTGGTGGAAGCGCCCGACGGCCAGCATCCCGAGGTGGACGCCGGCGAGACCACCGCGCTGGCCTGGGTGCACCCGCCGCAGGCGCTGGTGGCCCAGGCGCAAGGTCAGTTCCAGATGGAATTCGCCACCCGCAGCACGGTCGAATCCTTGCTGCCCTTTGCCCAGGCGGGCGTGGCGGTGCTGCTGGCCCATGCCGCCGCCCAGACCCACTTGCCGCCACGCCATCCGCGCCTGCAGCGCGATGCCCAGGGCCGCATCAGCGGTGTTTCGCTGCCGGGTCAGCCGGGATATGACGCAGCACCGGGCGACGGCTGACCGGCTGCAGGCGGCTCAGAAGCGCGGCACGGCTTCGCTCTCCTGGCGCTTGAGCTGGCGCTGCTTCATCGCGATGTAGGTGGGCCGGTCCATCTCGCGCAATTGGCGCGGGTATTTTTCGGTGGCGCTGAACCAGTCCTGCAGGCTTTTCATCACCGCCTGGGTCGGCGGCTGGGCCTGGCTGCCCAGGTAGGCCTCGATGGCCAGGAAGTAGCGCATGGTGCTGCGCTCGTTGACACCGCGCACACCGCCGACCAGCACCGGCTGACCGTCTGCCGCCGTGCCGCTCGCGCTGAAGCCGACCTTGTCGCGCGCCAGGGTGGACAGGTAGGTTTGCATCGCCAGGCGGGCGGCAATGCCATGGCCATAGCCGAAGCCCAGGCGCACCAGCGTGCGCTGGTCGGCCGCAGGGGTGGCCTCGAACACCAGGCGGTAATCGCGGGTGCCCATGGGGCCGGCGGGCGCGTCCAGCACCAGTTGCAGGTAGTTGTCGTCGGCGTGCACCACACGGGAGCTGAATTGCAGCCAGTGCAGGTCGGCGAGCGGCTCGTCGAACTTGCGGCCCAGGCCGACATCCAGCAGCTCCTGCCCTGGCGCGCCACTGGCCCGGCAGTACTGCACATTCAGGTGCAGTATCAGCACGCCGCACCATTGCGCGGGACGCGAAAGGTTCTCGCGCACCTGGGCAAAGCGGGCGTTGAGCAGTGCATGCACATCGCCCTGTACCTGGTTGCCCGATTCGGTCGATTGCAGGTAGACCGGTTGGTCGAGGATGCGGCCGACCTGCCGGCTCTGCGCCGCCTGGAAGCGCGCCCGCAACTGGTCCGCCGGGGCCGTATCGGCGCTGGCCGGCGCGCCGGGCAGGCACAGGGCCAGGGCCCAGGCCAGGGCCAGGGCCAGGGCCAGCCAGGCGGGCCGACGCGGCATGCTGGGGGCCGTTCTTGACAGTTCGGCGCTGGGGCGGGGGTTCATGAAGTGGGCGCTGGGGGTGGGTGCTGGACAAGCTCAAGGGGTCCGGTGCGCAGCCTAGCGCGCCGGGCCTGCCCGACTTGCAGGACAGTGTCCCGGTGCCGGGTCAGCGCGGTCTGACGGCCTGTGGTGCTGCGCTGGTCTTGCGGGCGCGGGCCGCCCGGCGCGCCGGCGGGTTTTCACAGGCCTGCCGTCAGTGCCTGCCGTGCCCGCTGCATGAAGCCGGCTGCCGCCGCGCTGTCGAGCCAGCGCACCACCACCACCGCGTCAAACGCCGGTTCGACCCAGACGTAATGGCCACCGGCCCCGACCATGAAGCTGGCCTGCGCCGATGCGCCGGGGAAGGCATTGCCGCCAGGGTTCAGCCACATCAGCCAGCCGTAGAAGGGTGCCAGCGGCCCGGGCTGGCGCATGCGGCGCACCCAGTCGGCGGGCAGCAGCTGTGCGGCACCGTGGCGGCCGTCGTCGAGCAGCAACTGGCCGATCCGGGCCTGGGCCCGCGCGCCGATCGACACCCCGCCGCCCCAGTGGCTGCCGCCCGGCACCGACGCCAGGCGCTGGCCCCGCACCGTGGCCCAGGCCTCGTCATAGGGCCGCCAGGCCCAGTCGTCGGCCAGGCCCAGCGGGCGGGTGATGGCCGCGCGGAAGACCTCGGGCAAGGGCTGGCCGAACAGGTGCAGCAGCGCCAGCGCCAGCTGGTTGATGCGCACATCGTTGTATTCCCAATAGCTGCCGGGGGGCCCCAGTGGCCGGGCGCCACCCTTGGGGCCGCCGGGCGGGCGCGGGTCATGCGCCACGACGCGCCAGCGGTCCACGCTGTCGGGCAGGCCCAGGCAACGGCCTTCCCATTCGCTGGTCTGCGCCAAGAGCTGGGCCCAGGTGATGGCGCGGTTGTGGGGGCTGTCGAAACCGATGCCGGGCAGGCCCGCAGCCACCGGCTGGTCCACGTCGGGCAGCAGGCCCTGGCCCTGCGCCACGCCGGCCAGCATCGCCAGGTAGGTCTTGGCCACGCTGAAGGTCAGGTCGGCGCGGTCGGGCTCGCCCCAGGCGGCCACCTCGCGGCCCCGCTGCAGCACCGCGCCGCTGACGCCGCCGCGCGGGTGCACCGGCCCCAGCAGGCGGTTGTAGGGCGGCGGGTCGGCATGGTGCACGCCCCAGCCGGCGGGGTCGGCAGCGGGGTCGCGTGGCCAGGCCACCTCATGGGCCAGCGCAAAGACGATGGTGTCGCGCCAGGGGTCTTGGTTCATGCGGGTCAGGTCTTTTCGAGCAGGGTCACGGCGCAGGCCGCCTCGTCGAAGCCCATCACGCCGCCGCCGTTCTCGGCCAGGGCTACCCGGGCCTGTGGGTGCTGGCGCGCGCCGGCCTCGCCGCGCAGCTGCAGCGCCAGCTCAAAGATCATCGACAGCCCGGTGGCCCCCACCGGGTGGCCCTTGCTGACCAGCCCGCCCGACAGGTTGACCGGCCGCGCGCCGCCCAGCGAGGTCGCGCCGCTGGCGACATAGGCGCCACCCTGCCCGATCGGGCAAAAGCCCAGCATCTCGGCCTGGTAGATCTCGCAGAAGCTGGTGGCGTCATGCACCTCGGCCAGGTCGATGTCGTCCGGCTGCAGGCCGGCCATCGCGTAGGCGCGCCGGGCCGCCAGGTGGCTCAGGCCCGGCTCGTCCAGGCGCCGGTACTTGCCGCCGGTGAGCACGCTGGCACGGATGCGCACGGCGCGCGCCTGCACCGCCGACGGCAGGCCGCGCAGAAAGCGGGCCGAGCACACCAGCGCGGCGGCGGCGCCGTCGCCGATCGGCGCGCACATCGCGCGGGTCAGCGGGGCACTGATCATGCGGTCGGCCAGCACCTGGTCCGGGCTGAGCTCGAACCGGTACTGGGCCAGCGGATTGAGGGCACCCATGGCATGGTTCTTCGACGCCCCGGCAGCGATCTGCGCGGCCGTGGTGCCGTGGTGGCGCATATGCCAGGCGGCCTGCATGGCATAGGTGTCCATGAACAGGGTGCCGCCGGCGTCCTTCGGGTGGAAGGGCTTGCCCGCCGCGTCGCCCGCCGCGGCGTAATAGGCCTGCCAGTCTGCGGGGTCGAACTGGTCGATGCCGCCGTCGAAGATCTCCTGCGTGCGGGCCGCGGCATCGGGCACGCTGTCGGGCACGAAGGTCTTTTCAACGCCGATGGCCAGGCTGAGCTCGGCGGTGCCCGACAGCACGTCCTTCCAGGCGCCGTGCAGCGCCATGCTGGCGGTGGCGCAGCCGCCCTCCACATTGATCATCGGCACCCGCTCGGGGAACAGGCCCTCGCGCACCAGTGGCGTGAAGCAGACCTGGCCGCGGATATTGCGCTGGCCCCAGCTGCCCATGCCGCAGTTGCCGAACCAGGCGTTGGCGATGGCGCCGCCGTCGGCCAACCCCGCGTCGGCCAGCACCGCCAGGTAGGCCTGGCGCGTCAGGTCTTTGAAGCTGGCGCCGGGCTGCTTGCCGAAGCGGGTGCAGCTGGTGCCGATCAGGTAGGCGTCGGTCATGGTCTTATCCCAGTTGGATGGGCAATTGCGAAACGCCGCGCATCACCAGCGCGTCCACCCACTCGGGCTGGCCGGGTGCGCGTTCGATGCGAGCGAAGCGCTGCACCAGCCGGCCGATGCAGCGCCGGCCCTCCAGCCTGGCCAGCGGCGCGCCCAGGCAGAAGTGCAGGCCGAAGCCGAAGGTGAGGTGGCGGTTGGGGCTGCGGGCGATGTCCAGCGCCTGCGGGTGGTCGAAGGCGCACGGGTCGCGGTTGGCGGCCGAGACCATCCCGAATACCCGGTCGCCGGCCTTCAGCGCCTTGCCGGCGATCTCGTGGTCGGCCGACACCACCCGGGCAATCGACAGGCTGGGGCCGTCGTAACGCAGGCATTCTTCGACCGCGCTGTCGATCAAGCCGGGCTCGTCGCGCAGGCGCTGCAGTTGTGCCGGGTGGTCGAGCAGCGCATGCACCGCGTTGCCCAGCAGGTGGGTGGTGGTCTCGTGGCCGGCAAACAGTACCAGCATGCAGGTGGCGACCAGTTCGTCCTCGCTCAGCCGGCCGGCGTCGTCGCGGGCGGCGATCATGCGGCTGACGAAATCCTCGCCCGGCGCCTGGCGCCGGGTGGCGATCAGCTGCCGGAAATAGCCGGCCAGCGCCGCGCCACCCTGGCGCGCCCGGGCATAGCGGTCGCCATCGGCGCGGGCCGAGCCGATGAAGGCACGCAGGTCGTCCGAGGCCGCCTTGAGCAGCGGGTAGTCGGCCTGGGCGATGCCCAGCATGTCCATGATCACGTAGGCCGGCAAGGGCATCGCCACGGCCTGGGCCCAGTCGACGGGCACACCGACCGGCAGGGCGTCGAGCAACTGGTCGACCACCCGGGTCACCGCAGCGTCCAGCCCCTCCAGGGCCTTGAGGTTGAACACCGTGCCCACCAGCTTGCGCAACCGGGTGTGCTCGGGCGGGTCGCGGAACACCATCCACAGCGACAGGTAGCGCATCACCTCGGCCAGGGTGTCGCGCCGATCGCCCTGCAACTGGGCATAAAAGGGCCGCAAGCGGTCGGGCGACATGGCGCCCGACAGCATCACCTGGCGCACGTCCTCGTGGCGCGTGAGCACCCAGCTGCGCAAGGACGGGCTCCAGTGCACCGGGTCTTCGTCCTGCAGGCGGGCAAACAGCGGGAAGGGGTTGCGCCGCACCGCAGGGTCGGCCGGGTCGAAGGCGAGGGCAGGCATGCGCTGCACCGTAGCCTGGCGGGCCGGGGCGCACAAGCGGATAGGTGACAGTTGGTGCCAAGCCGGGGTGCTGGCATTGAGCTCGACCTGCGGTCGTGTTGCCAGCGCGGCGATGATGCGGTCTTCTGGGCTGGAAAGCATGGAACACTGCGCCAGCCTCCGCTTGCACCCCTCGTTTGTTGCGCCCCTGCTGCCATGACCCATCCGGCCACCGACACCCTCGACGACACCAGCGCGCTGATCCCCGATATCTTCGCGGTGCATGCCCAGAGCCAGCCCGATCAGGACGCCGTGGTCTGCGGGGCGGTGCGGCGCAGCTGGGGCGAGTTCAATGCCCGCATCAACCGGGTGGCGCAGGCCTTGTATCGCCGCGGCATCGGGCCCGGCCAGCAGGTGGCGGTATTGATGGGCAATTCGGTCGAGATGCTGGAAATCGTCTTCGGCATCGTCCGCGCCGGCGCCTGCGTGGTGCCCCTGTCGGGCCTGCTGACCGGCGAACAGCTGGCGACCTTGATCGACGACAGCGCCAGCGTGATGCTGTTTGCCGATGCCGGCTTTCGCGCGCGGCTGGGCGCGCACCGGTCAGACTGCCCGCAGCTGTGGCCCGACGGCTGCATCGCCGTCGCGAGTGATGAACCGGGGTGGGCCGCCTTCGACGCCTTCATCGGCGCTGCGCCGGCCACCGCACCGCCCGTGCGCAGCCGCGCCAGCGACAACTTCAACATCATCTACAGCTCGGGCACCACCGGTCTGCCCAAGGGCATCGTGCAGACCCACCGGGCGCGCACCCACTGGGCCTTCAGCAATGCCATCGAGCTGGGCATGGGCGAGCGCAGCCGGGCGCTTACCACCACCGCGCTGTACAGCAATGGCACGTGGCTGATGATGCTGCCGGTGTTGTTTGCCGGCGGCACCTGCGTGGTGATGCCGGCCTTCGACGCGGCCGGCTTCCTGGCGACGGTGCAGCGCGAGCGCATCACCCACAGCTTTCTGGTGCCGGCGCAGTTCCTGATGGTGCTGGCGCAGCCCGATTTCGAGGCCCATGACACCGGCTCGCTGCAGAGCCTGCTGTGCGCGGGATCGCCGCTGCGGCGCGACACCAAGCGCGAGGTGCTGCAGCGCTTCGGCAACATCCTGACCGAGCTCTACGGTTTTTCCGAGGGCTTCGGCGCAA
Source organism: Betaproteobacteria bacterium (assembly GCA_043756825.1). Lineage (GTDB taxonomy): Bacteria > Pseudomonadota > Gammaproteobacteria > Burkholderiales > Burkholderiaceae_C > Pseudaquabacterium. Next base: position 8,046 of record JAYUQJ010000327.1, read on the forward strand.
TGCTCAAGCCGCACCAGCATGCCGGGCGCTTCGACAGCGTGGGCCGGCCGGTGCTGGGCTTCGAGGCCCGCATCCTGGACGATGCGGGCCGGGTACTGCCTCCGGGCGAGGTGGGCGAGATTGCCGGCTACGGTGCCGGCATGATGGCCGGCTACCACCGCCGGCCCGACCTGAGCGCCGCGTTGATCTGGCGCGACGAGCGGGGCCGCAGCTTCATGCGCTCGGGCGACATCGGACGCATGGACGCCCAGGGCTTCCTGACGCTGGTCGACCGCAAGAAGGACATGATCATCTCGGGTGGCTTCAATGTCTTTCCGGCCGACATCGAGGCCATCGTCGGCCAGCACCCCGAGGTGCTGGATGTCACCGTGATCGGCATACCGCACGACAAATGGGGTGAGTGCCCGCTGGCGCTGGTGATCCGCCGGCCGGATGCCACCAGTTCCGCGCAGAACCTGCTGGACTGGGCCAACCCCCGCCTGGCGCGGCACCAGCGGCTGGCGGCGCTGCAGTTTTGCGACGACTTTCCGCGCAATGCCCTGGGCAAAGTGCTCAAGCGCGTGCTGCGCGAGCCCTGGTGGGCCGGCAGCGGGCGCAGCCTGTGAGCACCCGCCGCCCCAGCAGCTCGCCGGTGCCGCCTTGGTCACCTGCCTGACGGCCCGCGCTGCCGCTGGCCCGCCCCCGATGCGCACCGACGATCGCCGCAACCGGGTGATGTGGCTCAACAACGACCGGGTGTTCTACGCCGGGCTGCTGGGCCAGGTCAGTCAGCGCACCATGGGCGGCTGGGTGGTGTACGTCTCGCTCGGCGCGCCGCTGCACTTGGCCACTGCAGAAGCTGCAGGCGCCCATGCCGCCGCGCGCCCCTGGGTCAGCGCCGACGTGGCGGTGCTGCCGCCCTGGACACCCCACCGGGTCGCGTGCGCGCAACGCCTGATCTGCTGCCTGACGATAGAGCCCGAGACCGTCGACGAGGCCGCCTTGCCGGGCTGGCTGTTGCATCGGTGCGGCGTTCGGCCGGCTGACGGCAGCGCCGCGCAGGCCCTGCTGCAACGGGTGCGCCAGGCCCACGCCCAGCTGCGCGACCAGGGCAAGGGCCTGGCCCTGGACACAGCCGGCTTTGACGAACTCTGTTTCGGTCAACGCCTGGCGCCGCGCCGCATCGACCCGCGCATCGCCCGGGTGCTGGAGGGCATGCGCAATGACCCCGCCGCGCCGCTGACGGCGCAGCAGGGCGCGGCGGCCGCCGACCTGTCGATCTCGCGTTTTCTGCACCTGCTCAAGGCCGAGGCGGGCAGCTCGTTCCGCAGCCTGCGCACCTGGAAGCGGGCCCGCAGCCTGCTGCACCATGTGACCCGCGCGACCAATCTGGTGAATGTGGCGCTCGACACCGGTTATCCCGATTCAACCCACTTCAGCCATTCGATCCGCCAGGTCTACGGCCTGAAGCCGCGCGATTTGTTCGCCGGTTCTCGGCGCCTGACCGTGCTGGGCGACAGCCCGGCGGCCCGGGCCGCCCGCAGCGCCGATCGCTGAGCCCGGCAGCGTCCGGCCGGACTGGAGCAACGCCACCAATCTGATGCAGCACAGGCATGCTGTAATTTCAGTGCGATGCGCAGCCTGATCCGAGGTCGCGCTTGACCTGCCTCAGCACTGGCGCCGTCCTGGCCGGCGCCCAATGGCCCGACCCAGCCCGGCAACCGGCTGCGCCCGCCACCATCCCCGCCCCTCAGCGTCTTGCCATGCGATCCAAGCCCAAGCCCCTCTCGAACCCCGCCGCCGCGCCGGCGTCTGCTGGCCGCATGGCCGATGTCCGGGGCGGCCTGCGCCTGCTGGTG
>JAYUQJ010000328.1:0-9878 GCA_043756825.1 Betaproteobacteria bacterium
GCGCTCGTGCCAGGGACCAGCCGGTCGGGGGCCACCATCATCGGCGCGATGGTGTTCGGCTTCTCGCGCCGCGCCGCCACCGAGTTCAGCTTCTACCTCGCGATCCCCACGCTGATCGGCGCCGGTGTCTACTCGGTTTGGAAGGAGCGCGGGGCTTTGTCGGCAGCCGACTTGCCGATGTTTGCGGTGGGCACCGTGTTCGCTTTCTTCAGCGCCTGGCTGTGCATCCGCTGGCTGATCCGCTATGTCTCGACGCACGACTTCACCGCGTTCGCCTGGTACCGCATCGTCTTCGGCGGGGTGGTGCTGCTGACGGCGTGGGCCGGCTGGGTCGACTGGCGCGCATGAGCACCGCCGTGCGCGGCGCGCAGGTTGCCTGATGAATCCGATGCGCAACTTGCATGCATGCCGTGGTGGGCCGCCGCTAGCATCGTCGCTCCCTTCCTGAGCTGGCGAGAAAGCGAGGCCCGGTGTGATGCAACTGGTGATCGGCAACAAGAATTATTCGTCCTGGTCGATGCGCCCCTGGGTGCTGATGCGCCAGTTCGGCATCCCGTTCGAGGAGCTGATGATCCGCTTCGACGGCTTTGCGCCAGACTCGCGCTTCAAGCAGGCCATCACCCGCCTGTCACCCGTCGGCCGGGTGCCAGTGCTGGTGCATGGCGACCTGGTGGTCTGGGACACCCTGGCGATTGCCGAGTACCTGGCCGAGTACGCGGCCGAGCACTTTCCCGAGCACGCGCTGTGGCCGCGGGCCCAGGGCACCCGGGCCCGTGCCCGCAGCCTTTGTGCCGAGATGCACAGCGGCTTCGCCGCGCTGCGCGGCGCCTGCCCGATGAACATCGAGGCCCACCTGCCCGAGGTCGGTCAACAGGTGCTGGCCGACCGGCCCGGCGTGGCCGACGACCTGGCCCGCATCGTGGCGATGTGGCAATCGGCGCTGGCGCAGGGCGGCGGGCCCTTTCTGTTTGGCGCCTACTCGGTGGCCGATGCCTACTTCGCGCCGGTGGCCGCGCGCCTGCGAACCTATGCCCTGCCGGTGCCGGCCGAGATCAAGGCCTACACCGACCGCCTCTGGGTCAGCCCCGGGGTGGCCGCCTGGGTTCGGGAGGCGCTGGCCGAGCAACAGTACCTGGATTTCGAAGAGCCTTACCGGCGCCACCGCTGAGCAGGGCTGAACGCCCCCAGGGCCGGGGCCGCTGGGGGGCTGCGTTAAAGTCATCCTGCTTCGGGACGCCCCCCGACCCGCGCCCGCGCCGCCGCCCGGCAAGCCCCGCAGCCCCGCAGCCCCGCCTCGACATGACCGTCCTCCCTCCGATTGCCCGCGCAAGCCGCCGCTGGCGCCGCATCTTGGCCACGCTGGCCGCGCAGACCTGCGCGCTGACCGCCCTGGCCCAGGCGCCCGCGGACACCCCGCCGCCAGTGGCCCCCGCCGCACCCCTGGCCGCGCCCAGCGCCCTCGACAGCACCCTGCTCGACGCCCGCGATGCGGCGCGCCGGAAGGACCGCCTGCGCCTGGCCGCCGCCCGCGCGGCGCTGCAGGCGGGCAACCATGCGCTGGCCGGATGGGTCGACTACTGGGACTTGTCCAGCCGCCTCAAGGACGCCAGCGTCGACGAGGTCGAAACCTTCTACACCCGCTGGCGCGGCAGCTATGTCGAGGACCGTCTGCGCAACGACTGGCTGCTGGAGCTGGGCCGGCGCCGCGACTGGCCCAACCTGGCCCGCGATTACCCGCGCTTCAGGATGAACGACGACCGCGAGGTCAGTTGCTGGTGGTTGTTCACCGAGCATCTGGCCGGGCGCGACGTGACCGGCCCGGCGCGCCTGGCCTGGTGGGCCCAGAAAGACCTTGACGAAGGCTGCAACCTGCTGGCCACGGCGATGGTCGACGCACGGAAATTCGGCCCCGACGAGGTCTGGACCAAGGCCCGGCTGGCGATCGAGGTGCAGCGCCCGGCCGCAGCCAAGGCGGCTGTCGGCCTGCTGGGCAATACCGCCGCCCGCGATGTTGTCGAAGCCCTCGACCAGCCCGCGCGCTGGCTCAAGCGCTCGGCCGGGGCCACCCGTCAGGCGCAAGAGTTGCGCCTGCTGGCCCTGCTGCGCCTGGCCCAGACCGACCTGGATGCTGCGGTGGCCTTGCTGTCGGGCGACGGCCTGGCCCTGCGTGCCGGCCAGGCCGGCTGGGCCTGGGCCTATGCCGGCCGCCAGGCCGCTTTCAAGCTCTCGCCCGAAGCGGCCGGCCACTACCAGCGCGCGCTCACCAGCCTGCGCGGCGAGGCCATCCTCCAGCCGGGCTGGACCGACGAGACCCTGGCCTGGGGCGTGCGCGCACTGTTGCGCAACAGTGCGCCGGCCCAGCGCTGGCCGCTGATGGCCCAGCTGATCGACCTGATGGGGCCGGCCGAGCAGCAGGATCCGACCTGGATCTACTGGAAGGCGCGCGCGCTGGCCGGTTCGGCCCGCGCGGGTGGCGACGGCGCGGCACAGCGCGCCGAGGCTGCACAACTGCTCGACAGCATCGCCGGCCCGCTGGGCTTCTATCAACAATTGGCGGCCGAGGACCTGGGCGCGGCCCGGCCCCTGCCGGCCGCGCCCGCCGCGCCCACACCCGCCGAACGCAGCCTCGCCCAGAGCCACCCCGGCCTGGCGCGGGCCCTGCTGCTGGCCGACCTGGGCCTGCGCGACGAGGCCCGCCGGGAGTGGAACTTCTCCCTGCGCGGCATGGCCGACCGCGACCTGCTGGCCGCCGCCCGGCTGGCCTGCGAGCGGCGCGACTGGCAGCTGTGCATCAATACCGCCGAGCGCAGCCGGGGCGAGGTGGACGTGGCGCTGCGCTACCCGATGCCTTTCGGTCCCCAGATCGGCCAGGCCGCCGCTGCCGTCAACCTGGAACCGGCGCTGGTGTTCGGCCTGATCCGCCAGGAGACCCGCTTCATGCCGCAGCTGCGCTCGTCGGCCGGCGCCAGCGGCCTGATGCAGGTGATGCCGGCCACCGCGCAATGGGTGGCGCGCAAGATCGGCCTGGATTGGCGCAACCCCGAACGCATCAGCGACCCCGCCACCAACCTGGCCCTGGGCACCCACTACCTCAGGCTGATGCTCGATGACCTGGAGGGCTCGCAGGCGATGGCCGCTGCGGCCTATAACGCCGGCCCGGGGCGGCCGCGGCGCTGGCGCGACGGGCCCCCGATGGAGACCGCCGCCTGGGCCGAGAACATCCCGTTCAACGAGACCCGCGATTACGTCAAGAAGGTGCTGTCCAACGCCGCAGTCTATGCCGCCTTGCTCGACCCTGCCCAAGCGCCGCTGCTGCGGCCACGCCTGGGCAAGGGGGTCGGCCCGCGCGACCCCGGCGCCCGCGCACCCAACGCCGAACTGCCCTGACCCGAGCCCACTGATGCCCACCCTGCGCAAGATCGTCATCACCGGCGGCACCGGCTTCGTCGGCCGCCATGTCTGCGAACGCCTGTTTGCCCGTGACGCCCAGACCCGCCTGGTGGTGCCCAGCCGGCGCCGCGCCAGCGGGCGCGACCTGCAGGTGCTGCCCACCGTCGATCTGGTGGTCTGCAATGTGCACGACGCCGCCGCCCTGCCCGGCCTGCTGGCCGGCGCCGACGCGGTGGTGCACCTGGTGGCCATCCTGCACGGCAGCGAGGCCGACTTCGACCGGGTGCATGTGCAGCTGCCGCGCCAGCTGGCGGCTGCCTGTGGCGCCGCCGGGGTGCAGCGGGTGGTGCATGTCAGTGCGCTCGGCGTGGCCGCCGGTGCGCCGTCGGCCTACCTGCGCAGCAAGGCGGCCGGCGAGCAGGTCTGGCAGGCCGCCGCGCAGCAATATGGCTTCGGCCTCACCCTCCTGCGCCCGTCGGTGATCTTTGGTGCCGAAGACCGCTTCACCAATCTGTTTGCCGGCCTGCAACGCCTGTTCCCGGTGCTGCCGCTGGCCGGCAGCGGGGCCCGCTTCCAGCCGGTGGCGGTGGGCGACGTGGCCCAGGCCGTGGTGCAGGCCCTGGCTGCGGCGCAGGCGCCCGGCCCGGTCATCGAATGCGCCGGGCCCGAGGTGCTGACCCTGCAGCAAATCGTGCAGCAGGTGGGTGAAATGGCCGGCTGCCGCCGGCCGGTGCTGGGCTTGCCCGAGCGCCTGGGCCTGCTGCAGGCCGCGCTGATGGGTCTGATGCCCGGTGAACCGCTGATGTCGCGCGACAACGTGTTGTCCATGCGGGTGCCCAACATCGCCAGCGGCCGGCTGCCTGGGCTCGGCAGCCTGGGCATCCGCCCGGTGGCGCTGGCCACGCTGGCAGCCCACCTTCGCCCGGGCCCAGCGCGACGGCGATGAAGGCCTACCTGGTCGGCGGCGCGGTGCGGGACCGGCTGCTCGGCAGGCCGGTGGATGCGGCCCAGGCGCATGACCGCGACTGGGTGGTGGTGGGCGCCACCCCCGAGGCCCTGGTCGAGGCCGGCTACACGCCGGTGGGGCGTGATTTCCCGGTCTTCCTGCACCCCGTCACGCGCGAGGAATACGCGCTGGCCCGCACCGAACGCAAGAGCGGCCGCGGCTACCTCGGCTTTGTGGTGCATGCCGCGCCCGACGTCACCCTCGAGCAAGACCTGGCGCGCCGCGACCTGACCATCAATGCGATCGCCGAAGACCCCGACACTGGCGCGCTGACCGACCCCTTCGGCGGCCAGCAAGACCTGCAGCAGCGCCTGCTGCGCCATGTCGGCCCGGCCTTTGTCGAAGACCCGGTGCGCCTGCTTCGCCTGGCCCGTTTTGCCGCGCGCCTTGCCGATTTCAGCGTCGCACCCGCCACCCAGGCCCTGCTGTGCCGGATGGTGGCTGACGGCGAGGCGGACGCGCTGGTGCCCGAGCGGGTGTGGCAGGAGCTGTCGCGCGGGCTGATGGAAGCCCGCCCCGACCGGATGTTCGCTGTGCTGCGCGATTGCGGCGCGCTGGCCCGCCTGCTGCCCGAAGTGGACCGGCTCTGGGGCGTGCCCCAGCCGGCCGAGCACCACCCCGAGATCGACACCGGCGTGCACCTGATGCTGGTGCTGGTGCAGGCCGCGCGCCTGCAAGCGCCCCTGGCGGTGCGCTATGCCTGCCTGTGCCATGACCTGGGCAAGGGCAGCACGCCGCCCGCAGACTGGCCCCGCCACATCGGCCACGAGGCGCGCAGCGTGGCCCTGGCGCGCCAGCTGGGCCAACGCTGGCGCGTGCCCACCGACTGCCGTGAGCTGGCCGAGCTCACGGCCCGCGAGCACGGCAATATCCACCGCAGCGCCAGCCTGGGCCCGGCGGCGCTGGTGCGGCTGTTCGACCGCTGCGACGCCTGGCGCCGCCCGGCGCGATTTGCCGGCCTGCTGCTGGCCTGCGAATGCGATGCGCGCGGTCGCCTGGGCCTGCAAGACCGGCCCTACCCGCAACGGCCCCTGCTGCTGGCCGCACTGGCGCTGGCCCAGGCCGTGGACAGCACGGCAGTGGCCGCCGACGCCGCGGCACGCGGCCTGCGCGGGCCGGCCATCGGCCAGGCCATCGGCGCCGCCCGGGCCCGGGCGCTGGCGCCGGCAGAGTGACCTGATGCAGCGCTGCGTGCCAGGTTGAGGGCGGCGCCATGACCGGCGCGGCTTGCCATCGGTTGGCACGGCCCGCATACTCTGCCGCAGGGCTTGTCTGTGCAACTGGAGTGGCCATGAATGTCTGGCTCGCCAATCCGCGCGGTTTTTGTGCCGGCGTTGACCGCGCGGTCAAGATGGTCGATGAACTGCTGACCAAGAGCGTCGACCCGGTCTATGTGCGCCATGAGATCGTCCACAACCGCAGCGTGGTAGGCGCGCTGCGGGCGCGCGGCGCGGTGTTTGTCGAGGATGTGGCACAGATTCCCGAGGGTGCCCTGGCCGTGGTCAGCGCCCACGGCGCGCCGCCCCAGGTGTTCCAGGACGCAGCCGGGCGCCGCCTGCGGCTGTTCGACGCTACCTGCCCGCTGGTCAGCAAAGTGCATCTGGAAGTCGCAGCACATGCCAAGGCCGGGCGCACGGTGTTCCTGATCGGCCACCGCGAGCATGTCGAGGTGCAGGGCACGCTGGGCTGCTACACCAATCCCGATGGTGGTGGCATCCAGGTGGTGCAAGACAGCGCCGACGCGCTCAGCGTCCAGGCGCGCGATCCCACGGCCGTGGCCTATGTCACCCAGACCACACTGGCGCTTGATGCCGTGCGCAAGGTGGTGACGGTGCTGCGCCAGCGCTTTCCAGCGCTGCTGGGCCCGCACCATGACGACATCTGCTACGCAACCCAGAACCGACAGGACGCAGTGCGCATGCTGTGTCGCCATTGCCAACTGGTGCTGGTGATCGGCGCGCCGCACAGTTCCAATTCGGTGCGCATGGTCGAGGTGGCACAGGAGGCCGGTTTGCCGGCCCGGCTGATCGAATCGGCCGACGCGCTGGAGCCCGGCTGGTTCGACGGCATCAGCGACCTCGGGCTGACGTCCAGCGCATCCGCGCCCGAGGCGCTGGTGCAGGCCAGCTTGCAACGCCTGCGGCAATGGCATCCCCGGCTGGAGGTCAAGACATTGGGCCTGGCCGAGGACAAGGTTTTCAAACTGCCGACCGCGCTGGTCGACATGCCCGATCAGCACCGGGCCGGCCGCCCATCCCACCACACCTGCATCCCTGACCCGACCGGAGCCCCACGATGAGCCAAGACCCTGTCCAGCCACCCAGCACTGTGAAAGAACCCGATGCCCCGGGGGGTGACCGCACCGGCCTCGAAGACGTGATCGTCGCGGTGCGCAACCTGGCACGCCAATCGCGCGGCCTGGCCGAGGACGCCGCAGGCGTGCTCGAGCGCGAACTGGCGATGGCATTGACCGTGGCCGAAACGCTGCGCGACAAGGTGGTGTCTGCCAAGGCACTGGAACAGGCGCGCGCCCACCCGCTGCTGGCCCGCGTGCGCACGGACGCGCACCGTGCGGTGGACCTGGGCATGGACGCGCTGTCAACCAGCTATGTGTTCGGCATCGAGCTGGTGGAAACCGCCATCGACAGGCCGCGCCAGGCGCTGACAGTGCGCGCTGGCTGAGCGCGGGCGCCGGCCGGCGCGGTCAGGCCGCCGCGGCCGGCAGGACCTGGATCGACATCGGCAAGTCGGGCTCGTCGTCGCCCAAGGCCAGGATCAGCTCGTAGCGACCCTCAGGCAGGTGGGCGGGTACCGACAGCTGTACGACGAGCTTCTCGAAATCATGCGGCGCCACATCGAACTGCGCCGGAAAGAAGGCCAACGCGCCGGCCGGCAGCAACGCCGCAGCATCCACCCCGCCCGGCCCGCGCAGGTGGCGCAGCTGCGGCTGCAGGCCCGTCATTGCCCGATCACCCGGGTTCTCGACCGACAAGGGCACTCGCAGCACGGCACCGGCCAGTACCCGGGGGCCGGCAGGCCGGACCGCAGCCGCCGATGCCGACGCCACCGGCACCACCTTGCGCGCCGACTGCGCCCCGGACAACACCGCCTGCGCGACATTGCCCATGGCGGTGACACCGTAGCGCACGATCGCCTGGATCGCCGGCGTGCCCGCAGGCAAGGGCTGCACCGGCTTGCCCATTGCCGTGGCTTCGGCCATCACCCGGGCGAGCGACACGCCGACGCCCAGCGCGGCGTCCAGCACGCCTGCCACGCTGGCGGCCAGATCGGGTGTCGCAGCACCGCGGGCCGGATCGGGGTGGGCATCGCTCATGTCAGGGGTGCATCGGATGGGTGATGACGGGCTCGGCACAGCCGGTGTCGTCAGGGCAAGGCAGGGGCTTGGCGATCGTCGCGCCGGTCAGATGCACTCCGATCACGCGGTTGTCCCCCAGCCGAATTTCAAGCGAGTAGTCGGACGCGATCTGCCAGGTGTTGCAGAAGCGCACCTGCAGCGGCGTGCGCATCTGCAGCGCATGGTGCACCGGTGTGGCCAGCGTGGTCTCGACACGGTGCACCTGGCGGTGCTCGTTGTCGAAGCGATGGTGCATCTGGGCCTGCAAGGGCGCGGCGGGATTGCCCGACAGCGTCACCCGGCCACTGACCTGGCGCTCGTCGTCCCAGAGCATCATGTGGACCAGGGGCCGGTCTGGCGGCGTGGCGTGGACCATCTCGCCGCCCAGGCGGTGCTGCAGCGGATCGGCCTGGGCATCACCCTGCACCCGCAGCGTGCCCTCGTGGGCGACCCGCAGCGCATCACCCTCGGCCTGGCGCAAGGTCACTTCTTCCTGGTCGGCCATGGTGCGGGTCCTTGGGTGCGGTGCAAGAGCGATAGCCTAACGGATGCGGTAGACATCCATGCGGAAGGTCTGCGCGCAGGTCCAGCGCTTGAGCACGATACGGACCTCATGCTCGTCGTGCAGGCAGGCATGGGCGAAGCGCACCTTGCCGTCGTCGCTGGCGTGCAGGCACAGCAGCTTGCCGTCCACATAGGCTTCAAACTCGACGCCCAGCTCGAATTGCAGGCGGTAGATGCCGTGGTTGAAACAGCCCCAGCCTGTCCATTCGGCGGTATAGGGCAGGCGCAGATCGCGCAAGCCCTGAGGTGCCAGGTCGCTGGACGGCAGGCCGTCGGTACAGGCCTCGCCGTCTGGCCCCTGGTCGAGCGACTGGCGCGCAATCCGGACCCACACCGGCCGGCTGGCCGAAGCCAGGGCGGCCACCAGTTGGGTGGCACGCACCAGGTGCAGGCTGTCCTTGGCACTGTCCTTGGCGCTGGCCTCGGCCTGGCCTGGCGCGGCGGCGGGGGCCGGGGCAGGCATGGCCTTGAAGAGCCGGTTCAAAGAGGACCGGGCTTCATCGAGCTTTCGGTCGGCGTCGGTCACTTTGTCCTGCGGCTGCTGGGGGTCGCTTGCCGGGTTGCGGGTCGGCGCGGCGATGCGGGCGCCCAGCAACACGCGCATGCGCAGTTTGTCGCGCAGGCCGGCAAGGAACAGGTCGTATTCGGCCGACCCTTGAACCACCAGGAAACTGGTCAGCGTCGGCGTGAAGGCCAGCAGCGGCACCACATTGCCGGCAGCGCCGAAGGGCGGCGCGGTGGTGAACTCCACCATCGCAAGGTTGCTCATCGGCGCCAGGCTGGGCGCCACGACCACCGTCTCGACAAAACCGTCGACGATCTCGCCACTGCCGCTCGGGTCGGTTGCCGCAGGGGCGCCGCCGGATTCGACACCGACGATGCGCCGGTTCTTGGCATCGACCACCAGCGTGACCGGTTGCCCCGAGGCCTGGGCGTCGCGCAGCAGTTGCAACAACAGCAGCGCCACGTTGCGCTCGGGCAACTGCATGTCCAGCATCAAGGCCGCCACGGCGCCGGCCGGGGTCATGGTGACCACGCTGGCAGCGTCACCAGCTTCGGCACGGGCGCCGCTGCGGTTGTCGGCCAGCAGGCCGATGCCGACGATGAACACCGTGGCGCGATGGGTCTGCAGATTGCCGGCCAGCATGTCGCGGGTGATGCGCGCCACCCGATCGATCTGCAGGCCGCCGCCCTCGGCGTCAGCCCGGAACTCGATCTCCACCGGTTCGGCGCGCGACATCGCGTCGCGCAGCAGGCCCAGCTTGGACAGCCGTTCGTTGAAGCGCTCGGGGTCGGCGTCGAGGTCGGGCAGCTGGTAATCGGCGCGGCTGCCGTCGTCATGCAGCAGACTGGCCATGGCCAGGCCGGCACGTCCGACCTCGAGCCGTTCGACGAATCCGCGGGTGGTAGGCATGGTGCTGGCTCCTGTTGGGGGTGCGGGTAGTTTCGATCGGGGGCGCCGGGTCGCTAGTACTCCGACCCATAAGTTTCGGAACATGATGAAAACGATGGATTCGTTTGCCAGGCTAGGCGCAAACCACAGCCATAGCTTTTGCTATGGCG
>JAYUQJ010000329.1:0-3533 GCA_043756825.1 Betaproteobacteria bacterium
GGTAGAAATGCTGCAGCGGCAGCGCGCGGGTTTGGGCGCCGTGGCGCAGCAGGATGCGGGCGCCGAGGGCGATCAGCACCGGCGCGCTGTCGCCGATCGGCGAGCCATTGGCGATGTTGCCGCCCATCGTGCCGGCCTCGCGGATCGGCAGGGAGGCGAAGCGCCGGCCCATGTCGCGCGCCGCCGGCCAATGCCGGGCCAGCGCGGCCCAGGCGGCCTCCAGCGACGCACCGGCGCCCAGCTGCAGCCGCCCGTCGGCCTCGGCGATGGCCTTGAGTTCGGCCACCTCGCCCAGGTAGATGACCTCGCCCAGATCGCGGAACTGCTTGTTCACCCACAGCCCGATATCGGTGCTGCCGGCCAGCAGGCGGGCTTGCGGCCGGGCCGCGCACAGACCGGCCAGGGCGTCCAGCGTGCGCGGTGCGTGGAAGGGCGCCTCGGCCGCGCCATAGACCAGCGGCGGATCGGCCTGCAGCGCTTGCAGTTGCTGCGCCATCGCGGCCGTGGCCAGTGGCCGCGCCGGCAGCATGAACATCTGCTGGCCGGCATCCAGGATCGGTCGGTAGCCGGTGCAGCGGCACAGATTGCCGGACAGATCGTCGGCGATCTGTTGCCGGCTGGGCGCGGGCGTGCCGGGGCCGGCCACCGCATGCCGCTCGGCGCAGGCCGCCAGCGACATCACGAAACCAGGGGTGCAGAAGCCGCACTGCGAGCCATGACAGGCCACCAGCGCCTGCTGGGCCGGATGCCGGCCGCCCAGATCTGCCACCGTCACCAGGGCCTTGCCATCCAGCGTGGGCAGGAACTGGATGCAGCTGTTGATCGGTTTGAAGCCGACCTGGCCATCGGGGGTCAGCTCGCCCACCAGCACCGTGCAGGCGCCGCAGTCGCCCTCGTTGCAGCCCTCCTTGGTGTCGCTGCAGCCAGCCTGCTCGCGCAGCCAGCACAGCACCGAGGTGGTGGCTGGCAGGCCCTCCACGGCCACCACGGCACCGCGGTGCAGGAAGCGGACCGGGCGGATGGCGGTGGCAGGGGCCAGGCCGGCAGCGGGCTTGAGGCTTGCTTGGGACATACCCGGAAGGTAGCCGCTCAGGCGGCCAGTGGTATACATTTTCAGGCATAACCTCTATCAGCGACAAGGTATGGCGGCTGCAGCGGCTTTCGACAAGATCGAGCTCTCACTCATCCGGGCCTTCCACACCGTGATCACCGAGCGCAGCGTTTCGCGTGCCGCCCTGCGGCTGCAGACCAGCCAGCCCGCCATGTCGGGCCAGTTGAAGCGGCTGCGTGGCCTGATCGGTGATCCGCTGCTGGTGCGCTCGGGCAATGCGATGGCGCCCACCACGGTGGCGCTGCAGTTGCTGCCAGCCGCCGCCCAGGTGCTGCAGGGCGCGCAGGCGCTGTTCGGCAGCCATGCGGCGGCCCAGGCCTTCGCGCCGGCCCAGGCCGCGCTGACGCTGCGCATTGCTGCCAGCGACTACCTCGACCCGCTGTTCCTGCCCGAGCTGGTGGCGCGGGTGCGCACGGCCGCGCCCGACCTCACCTTCGAGCTGCTGCCCTTGACCGGCGACTACGACTACCGCGGCCACCTGGCCCGCGGCGAGGTCGATCTGGTGATCGGCAACTGGCTGGCGCCGCCGGCCGAGCTGCACCTGGGCCGCCTGGTCAGCGACGAGATGGTCTGCCTGGTGGGCCTGGGTCACCCGGCGCTGCGCAGCCCGCGCCAATGGACGGCCGAGCGCTACCTGGCCAGCGACCACATCGCGCCCGCGCCGCTGCATGCCGGGGGCGTGGGCGTGGTGGATGAACACCTGCGCGTCCAGGGCCTGCAGCGCCGCATCGTGGTGCGCTGCCCGCACTTCGGGCTGGCGCCGGCGATGGTGGCGCGGTCGATGCTGGTGCTCACCACCGGGCGCCAGTTCTGCAGCCGCTATATCGGCAGCCTGCCAGTGCGTATCGTGCGCTGCCCGGTGGATTTTCCGCCGCTCACCTACTACCAGCTCTGGCATGACCTGACCCATGCCTCACCCGCCGTGCGTTGGCTGCGCGAGCAGGTGCGCGAGGTGGCGCATGCGCTGGCGGTGGGCAGATCAGCATGACGGCGCGCCAGACCGCGATCCTGGCCGACCTGCTGGATTTCACCGGCGACCCCGGCCTGGCCGACCGCCACAGCCTGGCTGTGCGCTGGCGCCCGGCGCACTGGCTGCTGATCGACGCCGCCGGCCGCATCGACGCGGTGCAGCCCGAGGCCCCGGGCGACGACTGGTTGAAGCTGGACCGCAGCGGCCAACTGCTGCTGCCCGGCTTCATCGACACCCATGTGCACAGCCCGCAGGTGGACGTGATCGCATCCTGGGGCAGCGAGCTGCTGGACTGGCTCGACACCTACACCTTCCCGGCCGAGGCGCGCCACGCCGACCCGGCCTTTGCGCGGGCGGCGGCGACGATGTTCGTGGATGCGTTGCTGGCGCATGGCAGCACTGCGGCGGTAGTCTTCCCCACCGTCCACCTGGCCAGCACCGACGCGCTGTTCGAGGCGGCCCAGGCGCGCGGCATGCGGCTGATCGCTGGCAAGGTGCTGATGGACAGGCATGCGCCCGACGGTCTGCGCGACGACGTGACGCAAGCCCGCATCGACTGCGATGCGCTGGTCGAGCGCTGGCATGGCCGCGGCCGGCTGGCCTATGCGGTAACGCCGCGCTTCGCCGCCACCAGCAGCGATGCCCAGCTGGCGATGGCCGGCCAGTTGCTGGCCGACCATCCGGGTCTGTACATGCAAACCCACGTGGCCGAGAACCGGGCCGAGGTGGCCTGGGTCGCCGAGTTGTGCCCCAGTGCGCGCAGCTACCTCGATGTCTATGCCCGCCACGGCCTGCTCGCCGAGCGCTCGGTGCTGGCCCATGGCATCTGGCTGGACGATGCCGACCGCCGGGCGCTGCACGACAGCGGCGCCCAGATCGCCTTCTGCCCCTCGTCCAACCTGTTCCTGGGCAGCGGGCTGTTCGGCTGGGCGCAAGCCGCCGCGGCCGGCGTGGCGGTGAGCCTGGCGTCGGACGTGGGGGGCGGCACGTCCCTGTCGATGCTGCGCACGATGGCCGACGGCTACAAGGTGCAGGCCCTGGCCGGCCAGCGCATCACCGCCTGGGCCCTGCTGCATGCCGCCACCCGGGGTGCGGCGCAGGCGCTGCGCCTGGGCGGCGAGATCGGCACGCTGGCGCCCGGCGCGATGGCCGACCTGTGCCTGTGGGACTACGCCGTCGGTCCGGTGGCGCAGCGCCGCGATGCCCTGGCCCGCGTTGCGCTGGCCCGCAATCCCCTGGCTCGCGATGTGCATGAACGCCTGTTCGCCTGGGTGACACTGGCCGACGACCGAAACCTGGCCGAAACCTGGGTGGGCGGCGTGCGCCGCTTCTTGCGGGCCGGCGGCGATTCCGCCCCCGCCCCCGCCCCCCAACCCTGACCGCAGAACAAGGGACTTTGCATGCTCCGCCTCGAACTCGCCGGCATCAGCAAGCGCTACCTGGCCGTGCGTG
>JAYUQJ010000330.1:0-3532 GCA_043756825.1 Betaproteobacteria bacterium
GCGTCGAGCAGGTGGCCGACGACCTGTCGGCACTGGCCGATGCCACGCTCGCTTGCACGCTGCGCTGGGCCTGGCCGCGGCTGCGCCAGCACCACCGCGAGGCGCCGCACTTTGGCGTCATCGCCTACGGCAAGCTGGGCGGCAAGGAGCTGGGCTATGGCAGCGACCTGGACGTGGTCTTTCTCTACGACGACGCTGACGAGCCCGACCCCGACCGCGCGCAGGAGGTCTACGGCCACTTCGTGCGCAAGCTCATCACCTGGCTGACCCTGCGCACCGCTGCCGGCGAGCTGTTCGACATCGACACCGCGCTGCGGCCGAATGGCAACTCGGGCCTGCTGGTCACCTCGATCCAGTCCTTCGAGCGCTACCAGGTGGGGCGCGGCGGCAACACCGCCTGGACCTGGGAGCACCAGGCGCTGACGCGGGCGCGCTTCTGTGCCGGTGCCGGCGACCTGGAGCGGCGCTTCAACCAGGTGCGGCGTGAGGTGCTGGCTGCGCCGCGCGATGCCGGCGCGCTGCACCGCGAGGTGCTGGAGATGCGCGACAAGGTGCGTGCGGCGCGCCCGGTCAAGGCGGGCCTGTTTGATGTCAAGCACAGCGCCGGCGGCATGATGGATGCCGAGTTTGCGGTGCAGGCGCTGGTGCTGACCAAATCCCTGCGCCATCCCGCCTTGCTGGACAACGCCGGCAATATCGCGCTGCTGCAGCGCGCCGAGGCCGCCGGTCTGCTGCCGGCGGGTGTGGGTGAAGCTGCTGCCAGTGCCTACCGCGAACTGCGGCGGGCCCAGCACGGTGCCCGGCTGGACGAGCGCCCCACCCAGTTCGAGCCCGCGCAGCTGGCCGGGCACCGCGACGCCGTGCTGGCGCTGTGGCGGGCGGTGTTCGGCTGACGCCGCCCTGGGCGCCCTGGGCCGGGCTGTGTGCGCTGGCCGCTGGCGGTGGCTTGGCGCTGGCGGCGCTGCAAGCCGGCGCGGCGCCCGGTGCCGCCGCCGCGATGCTTCGCTGGCAGCCCGAACTGGCCTGGTCGCAACCCTGGCGCCTGGTCAGCGCCGCCTGGGTTCATCTGAGCCCCCTGCACCTGACGGCCAATCTGGTGGGCACGCTGGCGGTGGCCGCCCTGGGTGTGGCCGCCGGCTGCGGCGCCCGCGCCGCCTTGGCCTGGGCCCTGGCCTGGCCCCTTACCCACCTGGCCCTGCTGGCCCAACCGGCGCTGACCAGCTATGGCGGCCTGTCGGGTGTGCTGCACGCAGCGGTGGCGGTGGCGGTATTGCAACTGCTGCGGGCCGAGCGCGGCGGGCGCCAGGCCATCGGTGCGGCCCTGGCCGCCGGTCTGCTGGTCAAGCTGCTGTCCGAGGCGCCTTGGCAGGCGCCGCTGCGCCAGGTGCCAGGCTGGGACATCGCCATCGCACCCGCCGCCCACAGCGCCGGCGCCGTGCTGGGCGGCCTGTGCGCCTGGGCCTGCGGGGTGGGCCTGCCGCCGCGCCAGACCGGTCCGCAACCCTGACCCTCGCAAGAACCCCGGCCGGCGCGCCGGGCGGTGCTGCTGTCACCTGGGCGAATCCGGGGCCCCAGGCCGCGCACCTAGACTGCGCCACCCCCCACTGGAGACTTCACCATGATCACGCTCTGCGGCTTTGCGGTGTCCAATTACTACAACAAGGTCAAGTTGGCCTTGCTGGAAAAAGGCATTCCCTTCAGCGAGGAGCTGGTGATGACCGGCAGCCAGGACGAGGCCGTGCTCAACGCCACGCCACTGGGCAAGGTGCCCTTCCTGCGCACCGAGCAGGGGGCGCTGTGCGAAAGCCAGGTGATGCTGGACTACCTGGAAGCCGCCTATCCGGCCCCGCCGCTGGTGCCGGCCGACCCCTTCGGCGCGGCCAAGGTGCGCGAGCTGTGCACCTTCATCGACCTGCACCTCGAACTGGTGGCCCGCGAGCTTTACAAGCAGGCCTTTTTCGGCGGCACGGTGGGTGACGATGTCAAGAACCGGGTGCGCAGCCAGCTGGCCAAGAACATCCCGGCCTTCAAACGCCTGGCCAGGTTCTCGCCCTATGTGGCCGGCGACAGCTTCAGCGCCGCCGATTGCGCCGCCTTTGTCAGCCTGCCGCTGGTGGCGGCCTCGACCAAGAGCGTGCTGGGCGAGGACATGCTGGCCGCCGCCGGCATCGACTGGAAAGCCTATGTCGCGCTGATCGGCCAGCGCCCGTCCGCCCAAAAGGTGGGGGCCGACCGCAAGGCCGACCTGGAGCGCATGGCCGCCGCCGCCAAGAAGACCTGAACCACTGAGAACGAGGTCAGGCCGCCTGCGTGTCGCCCGGGCTGACCTTGGCAGCCGCTGCCAGGCGCAGCGTCACCTCCTTGCGGAAGCGGTTGAGCTCCTGAACGCTGGCAAAGCTGCGCTCCATCAGCAGGCTCATGTTGTGCAGGATGCGCTCGACCACCTTGGTCTCCCAGACACTGTCGAACTGGATCTGCTTGTCCAGCCAGTGCTCCAGCCAGGCCGGGTCGGGCAGGCGGCTCTGGATGGTGTCGCGCGGAAACAGCTTCTCGTTGACATGCAGATTGGTCGGGTGCAAGGCCTGGGCGGTGCGGCGGGCGCTGGCCATCAGCACCCCCACCTTGGCAAACGCGGCGCGGGCCTCGTCGCCAAACCGGGTCAGCGCGCGCTTCATGTAACGCAGGTAGGCGCCGCCGTGGCGGGCTTCGTCGCGGGCCAGGGTCTCGTAGATCTGGCGGATCACGGGCTCGGTATGCCACTCGGCGGCGCGGCGGTACCAGTGGTTCAGCCGCACCTCGCCGCAAAAATGCAGCATCAAGGTCTCGAGCGCCGGCGCCGGATCGAACTCGAAGCGCACTGCATGCAACTCGGCCTCGGTAGGCACCAGGTCGGGGCGGAAGCGCCGCAGGTACTCCATCAGCACCAGTGAATGCTTTTGCTCCTCGAAGAACCACACGCTCATGAAGGCCGAGAAATCGCTGTCGTCCCGGTTGTCGCGCAAGAACATCTCGGTGGCCGGCAGCGCCGCCCACTCGGTGATGGCGTTCATCTTGACCGTCTGCGCTTGTTCTTCAGTCAACTGGCTGGCGTCGAAGCGGGCCCAGGGAATGTCGCTTTCCATGTTCCAGCGCACCGATTCGAGCTGCCTGAAGAGTTCGGGATAAAGCATCTGGGATCCTTGCTCAATGCGGCAGGATTCTAGAGAGTCCAGCAGACGGACGCTCTCCGGGGGCTGGCAGTGGCCAGCTTCACCCCGCCGTGAGCCCTCGATCATCGCGACACAACTCGTTGCAAACTCGAAGCCGGAACTTCGCCTGCGCAAGCGAGTCCATGCGAATGTACGTTTTTCGCTGCTGCGCAGCCTGCCGGTTCTTCTGGCTGCAATCCCGAAGCGCTTCTCCTCCTCCTCCTCCTCCCTCCTCCCTCCTTCGCTCCGGGGCGCCGCGCAGCAACCTTTACAACCAGGGGTACCGCCCACCGCGGTACCCCTTTTTTTGTCGGCTCGCTGGGTGCCCTGTCGACGCAGAGATC
>JAYUQJ010000331.1:0-3531 GCA_043756825.1 Betaproteobacteria bacterium
TGGTGGCCTGGGGCGGAATCGAACCACCGACACGCGGATTTTCAATCCGCTGCTCTACCAACTGAGCTACCAGGCCGTCAGCCCTCTACTATAAACCGCTTTTACAGGCGCCAGACCTGCTCGGCTCAGAGCCCGCCCCGCTTGCTGCGCGCCAGGTCCACCCCGAGTTGCTTGAGCTTGCGGTAGAGGTGGGTGCGCTCCAGGCCGGTCTTTTCGGCCACGCGGGTCATTGAGCCGTTCTCCTTGGCCAGGTGGAACTCGAAGTAGCTTTTCTCGAACGCATCTCGCGCCTCGCGCAGTGGACGGTCCAGGTCGAAGCTTTGCTCGGATTGGGGGCCCGGCGCCAGGGCGGGCAGGTGCTGGGCTGCACCGGCCGACAGGCCCGTCAATTCGCCGTCCGGGCTGCCCTGGCCCTCGCCCCGCGGGCCACCCGTGGGTACACCCGCCTGGCCCGGCAGGCCGGCCGCCACCAGGGGCACCAGGCGCGGCGCAGGCCGCACCAGCGCCTGCTCTACCGCACGCAGCAGTTTTTGCAAGGTGATGGGCTTCTCGAGGAAGGCGGTGGCGCCGTGTTTGGTGGCCTCGACCGCGGTGTCGATGGTGCCGTGGCCGCTCATCATGATCACCGGCATGGTCAGCAGGCCCAGGCTGCCCCATTCCTTGAGCAAGGTGATGCCGTCCACGTCCGGCATCCAGATGTCGAGCAGCACCAGGTCGGGCCGCAGGCGATCGCGCGTGGCGCGGGCCTGGGCAGCGTTCTCGGCCAATTCGATGGTGTGACCTTCGTCGGACAGGATCTCCGACAGCAGGCCGCGAATGCCCAGTTCGTCGTCAACTACAAGAATCGTTGCCATGGGTGCTCACTGCCCCGGGCGCGCAGACAGGGCTGGCACTGGGGCGGGGGAGAGGGACCGGTCGTTCACCGGCGCGTCGGGGTCGGGGCGGGAGCTTACCGGGGCAAAGCGTGAAAATGATAACGAAACCTGGGCGCCAATCACCGGGCCATCGGTTTCAGCCCCCGCCGATGGCCGGCCCGGCCCGTCGGCGCTGGCCGGCGTTGCCACCGCATGCTGATTGACGATGCGCACCCGGGCGCCATGCTCGTCGGCAATCTTTTTGACCACCGCCAGGCCCAGGCCGGTGCCCTTGGCCTTGGTGGTGACATAGGGCTCGAAGGCGCGGCGCAAGACCTTGTCACTGAATCCGCCTCCATTGTCCCTGACCTTCAGGCGCACCGCGCGCAGCTCGCCAGCGTTGCCGTGCGCTGCTTCGGTGATGACCTGCACCCAGCCGTCGGGCTGCTGGGCCACCGCGTCCAGGGCGTTCTGCACCAGGTTGTGCACCACCTGGCGCAGCTGCGAGGCATCCCCCTCGATGGCCGGCAGGGCGGCGGCCAGTTCGGCTTGCAGCCGGCCTTGCTCTTGCGCGGCGGCATACAGGCCCAGCACGTCCTGCACCAGGCCGTTCAGATCCAGCGGTACCAGGCGTGCCGCCGGCAGGCGCGCGTAATCGCGAAACTCGTCGACCAGTTGCTTCATGGCCTGCACCTGGGCCACGATCGTGGCCACCGAGCGCACCAGCACCGCGCGATCGGCATCGCCCACCTTGGCGGCCAGCTTGTGCTCCAGCCGCTCGGCCGACAGCTGGATCGGGGTGAGCGGATTCTTGATCTCGTGGGCCAGCCGGCGCGCCACCTCGGCCCAGGCCACGCTGCGCTGGCCCGAGACCACCTCGGTGATGTCGTCGAACACCAGCAGCCGGGCGTCGCCCGGCAGCGCCGCGCCGCGCAGCAACAGGTTGAGGCTCTCGCCATTGCCCAGCTGCAGCTCGAAGGCGTCCTGCCAGTGGTCGCGCTCACCCGCCTCGGGGCTGCTGCGGTGCAGGTCGGTGCGTTGCCAGACGGCGGTGGAGAAATCCTCCAGGCCAGACACATCGGCGAGCGGCCGGCCCCGGTAGGCCGCCATCGGCTGGCGCAGGATGCGGGTGGCACCCGGGTTGACGGTGTCGATCAGGCCTTGCTTGTCAAACACGATGACGCCGGCGGACAGGCTGTCCAGGATGGTCTGCAGCCGGGTGCGGGCAGTCTCCATCTGGGCCACGCCGCGCTGCACCTGGGCGCGCGCGTCGGACAGCTGCTCGGTCATCTGGGCGAATGAGCGGGTGAGTCCGCCCAGCTCGTCGCGCGAGGCGAATACCGGCTTGGCAGTGAGGTCGCCTTCGGCCACCTGGCGCACCCCGTCGGCCACCAGCAGCAGCGGCCGCACGATCTGGTTGCCCAGCATCACCGCCAGCAGCAAGGCGCCAAACACGGCCAGCACCAGCGCCAGGGTCAGGGTGCCGATGTAGAGCCGGCGCAGGCCGTCGCGGGCCAGCGCGCGCTGCTGGTATTCGCGGTAGGCCGCCTGCACCGCCAGCGCATTGCCCACCAAGGCCTGCGGCACCGCCTGCACCACCATCAGAAAACGGTCTTCGTTGACGCTGCCCAGGCTGATATCGGGGTTGGGCAGCAGCGCCAGGGCACGCAGCCGGGCCGACGGGCGCACGCCGGGCGGCGGCTCGTCGTCCAGCCCTTCCAGCTGGGCCAGGCTGCGTTTGGCGCGAGCCTGGCGCAGCACGCCGGCGGGGGGCCGCTCGGGCATCAGCGCTTCGGCGCTGCCCCCGGCGCTGGCCAGCACCTGGCCATTGGCGCCCAGCAGCACCGCGTCACGCGCGTCCAGCTGCTCTCGCACCCGCTCCAGCGCCAGCGGTCCGATGACCTGGCGGCTGTCGGCCAGGCGCTCGGCTGCGCTGCGGGCCTTGGTCGACAGCTCGGCGGCGGCGGCGTCGAGGGTGCCGCGGCCCAGGGCCAGCCCTGCGTCCAGCGCGCCGGCCACCTGTACATCGAACCAGGTGTCGATGCTGTGGGTGACGAACTGGTAAGACACACCGTAGATCAACAAGCCGGGCACCACCCCCACCAGCGCAAAGATGCCAGCCAGCTTGGCCAGCAGGCGGCTGCCGAACTTGCCGCGCCGCAACCGGGTGAGCAGGCGCACTGCGGCCAGCCCGATCACCAGCAGCAGCAGCACCGCCACCGCCACGTTGACCCAGAACAACCAGACGAAATGGCGCTCGGCCAGCCCGCCACTGGTGGACAAGGCCAACACGAAGGACAACACCAGCACGGCGCCCAGGACCGCCACCGACGACACCAGCAACATCCAGCGCGCGGGTTTGTTCATGGTTCGCGCCGGCCCGGCGGTCAGTCGATGCGCAGCGTGCGCTCGACGCTGAGCTTCCAGTCGCCGCCCAGATCGATCTGCATCGGCTGCGGCAACTGGCTGTTGTCCAGGCGAAAGCTGAAATCGACGTAATAGCGCTCGCCGGGTTCCAGCTTCTCGCCCTCCAGCAGGCGCCAGCCGCTGACCCGGCTGAGCGGCGCCAGGGCTTCAGCCAGGCTGGGGTAGCCCTGGGACAAGCCGCCCAGGCTGACGCGCCAGGTGCCAGTCAGCGGCTGATAGGCCACGCGCCAGCTGCGGCTGACGCGGGTGA